>DASTZT010000437.1:0-5322 GCA_035764225.1 Ktedonobacteraceae bacterium | reverse complement strand
GCTACGGGTTGAGGTGGTTGAGCGGCTCAACGAAGTGGGTCAGGTGATGGTTGAGCTTGACGAGGCATCGCTTCAAGCTGCTATTGCCATCCTGCAAGCTGCCGAAGTTGAAGCGGTAGCTATCTCGCTGCTATTTAGCTTTACCAATCCCGCCCACGAGCAAAAAGTGGCCGCAGCAGCTCGCTCAGCCGGCTTTTACGTCTCCGCCTCGTCAGAGGTGTTACCGGAGTTTCGCGAGTATGAGCGTACCAGTACGGTGGCGCTCAATGCCTATGTCGGGCCGCTGATTGACCGCTATCTCTCCCGCTTGGAGCAGGAACTGCCTCAGCAGACGACGCTGCGCATCATGCAGTCTAATGGCGGCTCTATTTCGAGCGCGACGGCGCGGCGTGAAGCTGCCCGGACGTTGCTCTCCGGCCCTGCAGCAGGCGTGGTTGGGGCCGCTTTTGTCGCGGAAGCTTCTGGTTTCATGCAGGCCATCACGATTGATATCGGTGGCACCTCAACCGATGTGGCGCTGATTAATGGAAAAGTGACCGAGACGACCGATGGCAAGATCGGAGGCTATCCCACCAGACTGCCGATGATCGATATTCATACCGTTGGCGCTGGTGGTGGTAGCATCGCCTGGTTCGATGTCGGCGGTGCTCTGCGCGTGGGTCCGGTTTCGGCGGGTGCATATCCCGGTCCAGCAGCTTATGGGTGTGGTGGCAGCAAAGCGACCGTCACAGATGCCAATGTTGTGCTGGGGCGGCTGATCCCCGAAGCTTTCCTGGGTGGTAGCATGGCGCTTGATCTGGCGCAGGCTCGTAATGCTGTGAGCGCGATTGCGGAACAATTAGGCACAACTCCCGAAGAGGCGGCGCTGGGCATCGTGCGCGTGGTCAATGCCAATATGGAGGCGGCGATCCGCGTCATCTCGGTTGAGCGGGGCAGCGATCCGCGCGAGTTTACGCTGGTTGCCTTCGGCGGCGCAGGCCCATTACACGCCTGCGAACTGGCTGCAGCGTTGCGTATTCCGCGCGTGCTGATCCCCACAACTCCCGGCGTCCTTTCCGCACTTGGTATGTTGGTGGCTGATACACTCAAAGATTACGTGCGCACAGTCATGGTTCCTGCTGAAGAGGCACAAGCGGTGACGGAAGCGACGCTAGCTGAATTGGAGCAGCAGGGACGAGACGATCTAGTGCGAGAAGGGATCGAAGCCGAGCGGATTGTGATAGAGCAATATCTGGATCTGCGCTATCTTGGGCAATCATACGAACTGGTAGTCCCGTTTGATGGAGATGTCGCCAGAGCAGTGGAAGGTTTCCATGCCGCACATGAACAGCGTTTTGGCTATAACGATCCTGGTGAGCGCGTCCAGGTGGTGAACGTGAGGCTCAAAGCGCGTGGTCTGACACAACATCCAGAACTGGAGCGCAGGGAGCGCGTAAGCAACGCAACTGCCCAACCTGCTTTTGTGTCCCCCGCTATTTTTGCTGGACCATCTGGCCCTCTTTCCTCTACTGTTCCGATCTATCAACGAGCCTCTCTTGTTCCTGGGGCCATACTGAGCGGTCCGGCGATTGTGATCCAGTACGATACCACGACGGTCATACCGCCTGGGTGGCAGACGCAGGTGGATAGCGTGAGCAATCTTATCATCGAGCAAACGGAGGAAGAGTTGCATGCATAAGACAACAACGGTCGATCCGATCAGCCTGGAAATCTTCCGTAGCGCCCTGACCGCGATAGCCGAAGAGATGGGCGTGGTCTTGACGCGTAGCAGCTACTCGCCGAATATCAAGGAGCGGCGCGATTTCTCCTGTGCGCTCTTTGATGCTCAGGGGCGGATGGTTGCTCAGGCGGCGCATATCCCGGTGCATCTTGGCGCGATGCCCGATTCCGTCGCCGCCGCGCTCGCCACCTTTGATGCTTTTGCTCCTGGCGATATTATCGCGCTCAACGATCCCTATCTTGGCGGCTCACACCTGCCCGATATTACGTTGATTGCGCCAATTTATGTGCAGCTTGAGGAGGAGTCGCGTCTGGTTGGTTTTGCCGCCAATCGTGCTCACCACTCCGATGTGGGAGGAATGTCGCCCGGTTCAATGCCGTTGGCCACCGAAGTCTACCAGGAAGGCGTTATCATTCCTCCGGTCAAACTGTGGGAAGCTGGCAAGCTTAATCAGCCATTGCTGGCGTTGATATTGCGCAATGTGCGCACGCCAGATGAGCGTCGAGGCGATCTTGCGGCCCAGGTGGCTGCCAACCGCACGGCCACGCGTCGGATGCAAGAACTGGTAGAACGCTGGGGAGTCGCTATGTTAGAGGAACATATAGCAGCCCTGATTGCCTATGCTCAGCGCATTACCGAGGCCACGATAGAGGCTATCCCTGATGGGGTTTACCGCTTTACCGACTGCCTGGATGACGATGGTATCGAAGAGAAGCCGGTGCCGATTGCCGTATCCATTACCGTATCTGGCACGCGTCTGATCGCTGACTTTAGTGGTAGCTGCCCCCAGGTGCGCGGTAATGTTAATACAGTTGCTGCGGTTGCTAAATCGGCAACCTATTATGTCGTGCGCTGCTTAATGCCAGATGACGCCCCCGTAAATCACGGCACCTTTGCGCCCGTTACCGTGATTGCGCCAGATGGCACGGTTGTGAATGCCAGACCGCCAGCCGCTGTGGCTCAAGGCAATGTCGAAACGTCGCAGCGGATTACCGATGTGCTCTTAGGCGCGTTGGCTGCGGCGCTGCCCCAGGTGATCCCTGCTGCTAGCCAGGGCACGATGAATAATATTACGGCGGGCGGAATTGATCCGCGCACGCACCTGCCCTTTGCCTATTACGAGACGATGGGCGGTGGCATGGGAGCGCGACCCGGCCTGGATGGTCTATCGGGCGTGCATGTGCATATGAGCAATACCTTGAACACGCCTGTCGAAGCGTTCGAGTATGCCTACCCTATGCGCATCACGAAATATCAGTTGCGTGACGACTCTGGGGGCCAGGGGGCTGCGTGCGGAGGCAATGGGCTGATCCGGGAAATTACGTTTGAGGTTCCGACCGATGTGACTCTCTTAAGTGAGCGCAGGCGTGTGGCTCCTTATGGCTTGCAGGGAGGCGAGGCGGGAGCCTGTGGCGAGAATCGCTTGCGCCATGAAGGGCAGGAAACCGTCCTTCCCGGCAAGTTTCACTTTCGCGCTATGGCTGGCGACCGTTTAACAATCGCCACTCCCGGAGGTGGTGGGTGGGGCAAGTCTGCCGCTGGAGGGGTTGAGGATGGTAGCTGATCGGGGGCGGGATAGATGGTAATATCGCTGAAAATGGCGCTGACGCCTTCTGACGTGCTGCCGTGCTCTACAAAGAGGGCGATCTGACCATGCGTGTAATCGGGATCAGTAATCGTATTAACGACGGTGCCATTGATTATCAGCACAAATGTGTCTGCTTTCATGATGACTGAAAGCCTGTTCTGTCGCCCTGCCGGTTTAAGCGCGACAGAACGAGATGGCTTGATCAGCGGAGTGGAAATTTCCTTATTATAGAAATCCAGGGATTCTTTGTTAAGAGCATAACGGCCATCTCCAAAAATTTCGAGCCGATAATCGTGATCCAGATTACTATCGCCGCGTAGATACAGGCCAACTTTATCGTGCTGATCGGCCTGTACTAAAGTAAAGGTCGTAGTGAGCGAAAAATCGTTAAAAATCGTCGTGGTGGGTAGGCTCTCAATCAAAATTTTGTGGTTGGTTCCCGTTAATGTTAGCTTCCCATCTTCAACCGTACGGGTATAGCCTCCGATATTGCTAATAGACCAGCCTTTGCTATTGTCGAGAAAATCGTCGAAAAATAAAGGCTGTGGTGTAAGCGTGACGGTCGGGGTATGTTTCACGGTAGAGGCACTCACTGTGCCACGATTATCTTGAATAACCTTGCCCTGGCTCACTTCGAAGACGGCGATACCTCCTCCTATTATCAGTAATAGCAGGAAGGCCGTCAGGATAAATAGTCGTAATCTGTGGCTAAGATCGTTGTTTTCACCCACCATAGTGCCTGCATCGCTCTCTCTTTTCAATCCCGATTGCATTTCCACTTGACTTTTTAGGGTTTAATGCCCTACACTTTCCCTCCAAGAAGGCAGTAGAGCCATTATCTGTGCTCAATCCGCTTAAAAATACTGCAAATAAAGATACTGCAATATGCTATTACGATCTGAAATGAGCAGGGTTACTCTGCCGTGAGGAACTAGTCAAAAAGTCCTTTAATAGAGCAGGCTTGCCCTATTAAAGGATCTATGGCGTTAGGAATGAATGCTTTAATGAGGCATTTGATCGGGTGGCGGATAAATAGCCACGCTATCAAATGCGGCAATAACGCCATCGGATGAGTTGCCGTTTTCAATAAAAAGAGCCACAGGACCACCAATAAAGCTGCTGTCCGCTACCGTTTTGACGACTCTATTATTCAGCAGCAAAACAATCTGGCTGCCTTTCATGACGACGGTCATGGCATTTTTTTGACCTTTTGTATGCAATGCAGACGAAGTGGTTGGTTCAGCCAGGTAGACCGCCTGGTTTTTCTGGTTGGCATCAGCTTGAATTTTGATGATATCGTAGGTATCGTCTCCATAGATGTCAACGTAGTATCCCTGCAGACCATCGGCTGACGACCGCAGAAAAAGCCCGACGCTATCGTTGAGATCGCCCTTCATAAAGGTGAAGGTAATGGTGATCGAAAAATCGGTGTAAGAAGTGTTCGTTGGGATTGACTCGCGGAAGATCTTATGATTGGCCTCTTTCATTGTCAGCACATTATTGCTAATGGCACTGCTATATCCTGTTGCGCTTCCCACATCCCAGTTTTTGCTATTGTCTACAAAATCATCCGCGAAAAGCGGTTTTACTGTTGGAGTAACGATGGGGGTGGCTGTTGCTTTATTCGTTGTCTGGGTAGGAGTAGTACCGCCTGGATGGTTGCCCTTTGGCAACGCGAAAAGCAGGCTTCCGCCAGCGAGCAGGAATACGAGAATGCCGCCGAGCACCAGCCAGCTGCGCGGTATCCTTTTCTTTTGAGGGTATTGAGGCCCTGGTGGATAGGATGGGAACGGCTGCTGTCCATATGTACCCGGACTCTGAGGATATGGCAGAGGATACTCAAGCTGTTGTGGGGGCGGTGGAGGAGCATAGCCCTGATTTGGTGAGCCATAGGCCGTATTTGCCTGAGCCTCTTGATAATAGGGTGGAGGCGTTGGCTGTGAAGAAGGGGGGCTGGCGTAGCGCGTTGGCTCTAGCGGCGGTTGATTAGATTGCCAGTTACTTGAGCGTTGGG
>DASTZT010000436.1:0-4287 GCA_035764225.1 Ktedonobacteraceae bacterium | reverse complement strand
ATTGGTTGTCCCATGTGGGGATATAAAGCGTGGGTGGGGCGGTTCTTTCCACCGCGCACGCCACAAAGCGAGTTTTTGCGCATCTATAGTCGGCAGCTCACGACCGTGGAGGGCAACACTACATTTTATGCCACTCCCTCCGCAGAGACCATCGCGCGTTGGCGTCAGGAAACGCCGCCAACTTTTCGCTTCTGCCCCAAAATTGCGCGCACCATTAGCCACACGTTGCCGTTGGATCAGAGTAAGGACGAAACGTTACGCTTTGTGGAGAGAATGCAAGGGCTGGGATCACGGCTTGGCCCGATGTTTTTGCAACTGCCACCCACCTTCTCCCCTGCTCAGTTTGCGCAATTGGAGCACTTTCTTCAGTTCTGGCCTGCCGATGTGCGTCTGGCTGTGGAGGTACGCCACCCGGAATTTTTCGCCGAGCCACACGCATCAAAGCTCGACACGCTGCTCAGGCAATACAAAACCGGGCGCGTGCTGATGGATACACGCCCGATTCGAGTCGGCCCGGCCCAGGAGCAGCAGGTGTTACAGGCACGCGAGCGCAAACCTGACCTGCCGCTACACATTGCAGTGACGACCGACTTCGCTTTTGTGCGCTATATTGGTCATCCACGTATGGAAGAGAACGAGCCGTTCCTCAAAGAATGGGTCCAACAAACGGAGCAGTGGCTTTCACAAGGGCTGACGCTCTATGCTTTCTGCCACTGCCCATACGAAGAACACTCACCTGATATCTGCGCCGAGTGGTATCAACGCGTCAGGAAAAGGATTCCGGTTCCACCGCTGGCATGGCAGCCAGGGGGGAAGGACGCTTCGGCACCACAACAGGCTCGCCTTTTCTAATCAGAGGAGAAGGCTTGAGCACCGCGCGCACCTTATCAGCAACGGCGACAGGGATACGCGTCTGTATCCAGGAGGCAATCACCTTTTTATAGACACTGACATACTTCTCTACCATTGCCCTGGCAGAAAAGTTTTGCTCAATATGAGCGCGTACCGCCGCCCGATCCAGCTCACCAATTTTCTTGATATGCTGAACCATCTCAGCAAGATCATGAACCAGAAAGCCACTCTTGCGGTGAACGACCACTTCGGCAGCCGCACCACGCGTAAAGGAAATGACAGGGCATCCTACGGCCATAGCCTCAGCCATCACCATGCCAAATGGCTCTTCCCACTCAATCGGGTTCAGCAGGCCGCAAGCACCGCTCAACAGGTCGAGCTTCTGCTCCATATTCACCGGACCAATATATTTGATCTGCTGCTGGTCTAGCTGCGGTTTGATTACATCTTCAAAGTAATGCACAGAGTCGGGCATATGCCGATCAACCGTGCCCGCTATCACCAGCTTCACGCCAGCCATCTTCGCTGCTTTGATCGCCAGGTGCGTTCCCTTCTCAGGAAAGATACGCCCTAACCACACAAAGTAGTCCTCTAATGGCTTTACGGTTGGCTGATAAAGCTTCATAGGCAAACCATGATGGACCGTCCCCACAAAGTTTAATTTGTGAGGAACGTCATCACGAGCTTTCTCGCTAATCGCCACCATCGGCACCGATGACGCCCATTCCAGATAGTACGTATCAGCATCCCCCGTCCAAGAGCCTGCACGGTCGAATGGGAAGCGGCTATGCAGCGTCATGACATGGGGCTTATTGAGGTCGGCAGTCAGTGGAAATAGATACATATCCGCAGCCGAGGAAAGATGGGTATGCACGATATCAAAATCATGCTGGCGAATGTGCTCCACGGATTTGTATATGTGATAATACGCTTTAAGATGAGCCGCCCAGGGTACACCAGAATCGATCAACGATAATGGGAAAAACGAAACAACTTTCGCCGCTACCCTGGCATCATCAGGCGCAAATAAGGTTACATCATGCCCTTGAGCAACCTGCTCCTCTACCAGATTGTAGAGTACAGCCTCAGTCCCTCCATAGTTCTTCGGCGGGATCGCGATCCACGGCGGGGCAATATGTGCTATTTTCATAAGGTTCCCCCATTCACTCGCACACGTTTATAAAAAACTGACACAAATGACACCCTACAAATACACAGTATCGTCAGACATCCTACCAAGCAAGCGGATAGCATCGTTTCCCATCCTGTATACGAATAACTTCCCCAAAAAGTTACATAGTGTGGAAAAACTTTCTATCAACTTAATCACAATATATCTTACTCCACAAAACCTGTAGGTTACTCATATTTTGATAATTGTTAATATGGTAAAATATTTTTGATTATATTTTTAGTCGCACTAAAATTATGCTTTATTCTTGAGTTAATAGTGACAAAACTAGCTATAAGCTGCATATATAAGCCAGAGGTGAAAATCTGGCAGGGAAAGAAAAAATTGAATCTGGTGCTGGAAGGGGATAGCAGCGCCAATAAATGAAGTCCATACCGTAAAGCTTTTTTTACAGCAAACCTGCCCCTTGTGCAAAGGGCAGGTCTCTGATGGTTAATCCTATGGCATATGGATCGAAGCTGATCTACTGCCTAACAGCTTCAGAAAAGGTGTGGCCTTCCATCTGCTCAAAAGCGGAGCGCAATGACGAGGGTAAAGGATGAGAACGACCGGTATAATAGTTTGCCCAGACCATCACTGAGCGACCAGTGGCAAAGATGCGTGCATGATCGGTGACATCGCGGATCTGATGCTCCATCACAAAGCTAGAACGACCAATTTTGATCACCCTGACGCCCACTTCGGCCCGATCAGAACGAATCAGGGGAAGCTCATAGGTGCAGGTCACTTCTTTCACCAGCGTGCCATAATGATGCCCGCGCCTCCCGGTCTGGATACGCGGATTGGGCGACGGCTCATCGCCAATCTCAGCTTCCTGATCCTCCTGCTTGGAGGGCCATTGCTTTAGCCAGGCTTCCAGCTGAGTAAAATAATGGCTTCTTGCCTCCTCAAAGTAGATCAGGTAGACGCTGTTATTGACATGGGCCAGCGGGTCAAGGTCGCGGAAACGAATCTGGAGCGGATACCAGCAATGATACTCATCCGTCATAAAAAATTACGCCTTTCTCAATTTACTGGGCGACGGTGTAGCCAATCTCATCTAAGGCAGTTTCAATTTGCTTTAACGAAACCTGGCCAGGATCGTAACGTAAACTGACGGTTTTCGTCTGGAGATTGGTAGTAATGTGCTCTATTCCAGCAAAAGCGTGCAGAGCGGTATCAATAGCTTTGACACAGTGCTCACAACTGACATCTGGTACGGAGAGCGTTATCGTCTGTCCTTCTGGCATTATTCTATCCTTTCGGCGCTACTATCAGCGATTGCCTGCTATATCATAAAGCTGGAGGAGTTCCTGGATCACCGCATCCTCACGATCACCCTTGATACCCTCCGGCACACAGGTGCGCAAATGACCTTCTAAGACGATCCCTTCCAGTTTCTCCAGAGCTTTACGCACAGCATACGTTTGGCGCAAGATATCAACGCAATATTTGTCTTCCTCTACCATCCTACGAATACCTGCAACATGCCCTTCAATATAAGAAAGGCGTTTTAATACCTCTTTACGGCGATGCTCCTGCATGCTGATACTCCCTTCCCAGGTGAAGATAACTGGCCGTTCTCCATCATACCATACCCACTGGGGTAGGGTCAATTGTCCTGAGCCATCGCCCCATCAGTGTCCCGCCTCCTCTTCAAGCAGAAGTACATTCCCGCTGGAACCATCGACCGTAATCATCTGTCCGGTCTGGATCTGCTCGGTCGCGCCCGCAACGCCGACGACGGCTGGTATCCCATACTCGCGAGCGACCACCGCCCCGTGCGAGATCGACCCTCCCATCTCCATTACCAGCCCACCTGCGGTCAGGAAAAGCGGCGTCCAGCCAGGATCGGTTGAAGGTGCAACCAGGATCTCTCCCGGCTCCAACTGCGCCCCGATGGGGTTGAGGATTACCCTGGCCTTCGCGGTAACGCTGCCAGCGGAAGCAGGAGTACCACGCAACGTATTAGCTGCATCACCCTCGTGAGCAGCAGCCGTTGGCTCAGAGCCGTCAGAGAGCAGGATACGTGGCACATGGCGACGATGCAGCTCTTGCTCATAGGTGACACGCCGCTCACGCACCAGCGAGCGCATATCGGTTCCTCCAAGAGCGGTACGCGCTTCGGCAAATGAGAGGAAGTAGAGATCGTCGCTCTGTTCCAAACAGCCGATGCGGACCAGTTCCTCTGCGACTGGACGCAGAATTGCACGCATGCGAGCGAGAATCCAGACCAGATAGAACTTGGGCATTTCGCGCAGTCC
>DASTZT010000435.1:0-9987 GCA_035764225.1 Ktedonobacteraceae bacterium | reverse complement strand
GTGCCAGGAGACCAGGTATCGCAGCAATAAACTATGATTTTGTAGGTGGCAAATTGCTGGGAAGAACTCTCGTTTGCCAGTGAGACGATCTGATACATGCCCTCTAAATGACGCTTCACATGCTGATAAACAAGCCCCTGCCCCATCAGCCCGACCGAGTCCTTTTTGTTAGCTCTTCTCGCCTTATTACCCATGCTTCACCTCTGCTCGGACCAGGAGAACACGTACAATATAAGGCAATACCTGCGCCAGAGCCGGATCATGGTCCAGAGGCAACGCAATTGCGCGTAAGCCGTTGGCCTGGAACTTCTGTAGTAACCATTCCATCCGATCTGACCCTGCTTCTGGTAGGGTATAGTGCGGCACCCGCAATTGATCGCTGCGCAGAGCAGGTGGAAGATCCGGCACAGGTGTGACGGCATACTCAAGCTGCTGAAAGAGCATAGATTGATACTGTTGCAACGCCCGTTCGAGCCCTATGCCAAGCGCCTGGGCTGCCTCCCAATGGGTACTATAGGTAACCACTTTCCCATCTAAACAAGTAGCGAAGGTTGGCACTCGCAACTCGCCGGTTACATCGTAAGCGATGATCCGCCCGCCTACAGCATTGAGGAGATGACGCACATACGAACCTTCTGAAGTTATCGAAGCCTTGACAAGATCAATTTGGCTATAGGAAATGTTAGTGTCGTTCAACCGTTCGAGCGTGAGACAGTTACACCAGTCTAACAACGCCTGACAGATCGCTTCTTCCCAGGTCATCCCCGATGCAATGCCACGCTCATTCTCAGTTCCGCGCTCTACATCGGCGAGAGAAGAGAAAGCCAGGGTTGCAGGTACAAAGCAGGCTTGTCGCGTATGCAAGTCCACCGCCCATGTCCACGCCTCGGCTTCCGCTAAAGGCCGCTCTCCCCTTATCGCCTGATCGGTTGCCAGGGTAGGCACGCTTTGTTGTTGCGCGACATCAGCGGAAAGCAATCGCCGTCGATCAACAAAATTGGCTGCATACTTCTCACACGCACGCTGCAAAGCCCGTAATCTGGCCTTTGTCACGTCAGTGCTCGCGGCCACAACGTTGAGGGGGCCGTTCTGACTCTTCCTGAGCATCGGATTGGATAGATTGACTTGATATACCGCAAGGGGTGCCTGGACGAATTTATCACTATCAATGGCAGTAAAAAGCCCAAGCCTCTCATCAACACAACGAGCGATGTCTTCCATGAATGTGTCCGTCTTGACTGGCTCCCGCTGCCGTAACTGCTCGACCTGTGCAAGGAATTGTGACACCGTTGGGATAACGGGATGCTGGCAGGTCAGACAATGGGGATGCGGCAGAAACGAATGGCCCGTACTCATAAATGATTCGAGATCAATATCGATCAAATTTTCCGCTGTTTTGGCGAATCCAATTTGCGTATAATGTTTAAATAGCTCAAAGATGAGCCGATTGCCAATCATGATAGCTGCTGACTTTGTAAGGAACTGACCGGTAGAGATGGTGGGCTGATCACGAAATTCGTAGTGTGCAAGTTGCTCTGAAATTTCAGGCAGATTTGATTGCAGGCGTCGCCAGGCACACTCCCAGCATCTCTTGTTTTCTGGACTCACCATAGGCCCAACCCAGGCGTGATCGTCAACGACAATGGCCTGGATGAGCGTTTTCTGCTGCTCGGCACATAGCTTATTCAACAGCCTGGCTCGTGCTAACATCGGTTGCTCAGAGACATAGAGAATGGCATCGTACTCCTGGATCGCATTCAGCACTTCGGCCTCGTCATCCCAGCAGGGGGCATCAATCGCTTGCACACGTTGCTCAGCATCGTACGTGGAAAACAAACCCGGCCCGCTAGAGTAAGCACCTGGGCCGATTTCATTTTCCGATGTCACGATCAGGTTAATCTGCCTCATACCACATCGCAGGCTTGCCCGCACCAGTGAAACGAAGCTGGCCCCGCTACCGATGATCAGCAATGGCTGGTTACGAAAACGTTCAAATCGATAGGCGGCAGATGATTGAAAGGACTCAATAAAAGTAATGGCCGAAGAGTAGGTCGCTAACACCTCTGGACGAAGCGTATGAGGTTGATCCTGGCTCATATCTTTAAGAAAATGATGGGCGGATAATTTCTCTATGAGCTTCGTGACCATCCTTGCTCTGTCCGCGTCCAGACCCCTCGTTATCTCTTCTAACGTAACGTTTCCATCAAGAAGGGGGACAAGATGCTCTAGCAGACGATATAAACTTTTGCCTTTGAGCGTGAGATGACCGCTGTTACTGCGTAGATAGACGCCATCGTCCACAGGAATGTAGGAGGTATCTGCGTTGAATTTTGGTCGCATGGTGTGGGCAAACACAGGTTCTATTCTCCTTGTTGCTGGTAAAGAACGGAATATTACCTTTTTCTGAAGGGGAAGCTATCATGGCTGTGCATGACACTACAGACCATGATAACTTCCCGACCTGTGTCAAACGAGAAAATTGTACCTCTCGTTTGAGGTACAATTCGCCATAACGCTTACCTATGACCACAGTCGCGACTGCCACAATCGCGACAATCACAATCACCGTGGCGACAATCGCGCTGGCGACAATCACCGTGGCGACAATCACGCTGGCGACAATCACAATCACGATGGCGGCAATCGCGCTGGCGGCAATCACCGTGGCGACAATCGCCACCTCCACATTGACCGCCATGCACGTCACTCAGTTCAAGAACATCGAGCTCTTCAAGGTTTTCGTCGGTCAGATCAACAAATTCAGCAAACTGCTCGGAGAGCTTCTTCTCTGTTGCCTGACGGTCATGCTTAAAATCCATGAGTTGTTTCCCCTTCTCCATAAGTCATGGAGACCTAGAACTACCTACCTTCCGACTTCCTTCCACAATCAAAGGACTGTGAAGAGATTGACGTGAACTTCCTTATAACTCGACCAAAAATGCTAAGCAACAGAAGCGTATAGCCTGAGACCACCTGCATATAAATATTTTTTACACATCCATAGTATATTTTTATTATAACACAACTATTAATTTATATTTATACCAATAAATTCCATCATAACATAGATTAAAATATAAATCAATGGAGTTACGTGTATCTATAAATAGATAGTAAATAATGAGAGACCGATGACGGCGCACTTCTTAGCAAGTAGCAGTATCGTTGATCTATACTTACCCGTTAGTGAGCTGGTTTTGTACGAGTTCAGCGTAATAGCCGTCTTGTTTTAACAATTCCTATGCTGCCCGCTTCTCGCCAATGACGTTAGCGGTACCAGCAGTTCCCCGGCCAGTGTGCTCAAGGCCAGCATCGTCCCCAACTGCATACTGCCACTTAGCACCTCGATTGCTCCCACCCACAACAATGCCAGAGGCGCAAGGATACTTAAAGCCCCTGTAGCGATGCCAATTACTGCCGTCATGTAGTCCAGGCGCACAGAGACATTCAACTGGTTAAAAAATAAATTAGACCAGCGCTGAAATGCTTTTTGCTCAGCTCCTGCCGCCTTCATCGTTGTCACCCCTGCCAAAATTTTCGTCACATATCCTTGAGTCGCGCCTATTGCCTCTAGCTCGCGCAAAGCAAGACGACGAACAGGACCACCTGTCCCAACCAGCAAGATACCTGAAGCAGGCCCAGCAGCAGCACAATAGCCGCAAAGACAAACGATTGAGAGAATAAAATAAAGGGATAGGTAATGACCATGCTGCCATCAAAAAGCGTCGAAATCAATTCTTCGCTCACAAGGTCGCGTATGACCGTATTGCTTGCCACGCGTGCCAGAATGTCCCCACTTGATCGTTGCTGAAAGAAGCGCAAACGAAAATCATTTACTTGCAATGATATCGCCCTGACCCTTAAACTATAGCTGCGGGCAGCCTGCACCATACATTGCAGCAAGCATAAATGCATAGAGTTAAAATATAATACGGGCTTCGAATTCCAGCCAACCAAACGCTTGACAGCGGGCAAGAGGTCTGTTACCTTCTGGAAGAGATCTTCTATTGAGGTAAAACAACCAATGCCAACTCAAAAACCCTGCCTGATTATTATTACCGGCCTCTCAGGTACTGGCAAAACGACGCTTGGCAAACGCCTGGCACAAGAGTTGCGCCTGCCTTTTATCTACAAAGACGGCATTAAAGAACTGCTCTTTGATGATCTGGGCTGGCATGATCGTGCGTGGTCCCGCAAACTTGGACAGGCAACCTACTCGATCCTCTATCATGTGATTGAAGCCCAGCTCACGGGCGGCTGCTCGCTTATCGTCGAGAGCAACTTCTCCCCCAAATTTAGCACACCGGACTTTCTGTCCCTGCAACAGTGCAGCGACTTCGATCCCTTCCAGATTCTCTGCTTCACCATGCCGGGCGATCTGCTGCTCCAACGCTGTAAAAATCGCGTCACATCCGGCCAACGTCACCCCGGCCACGTCGAACATTTATGCTACGAAGAGCTTGCGCCCAGCCTACTCAAAGGCCGCGAAGATCCACTCCCCATCGGCGGCCCCGTCCTCGAAGTGGACACAACCGACTTCTCTGCTATTGACTATAAGAAAATCGTTGGCGCAGTGAGCGAGTTTATCGCGGATCGGCGCTAACTGAAGAAAGATGCATCCAACAAATCGGGGCGGGATCAAGCGGCAGAATCTGGAACTGGAATATCCAGATATTCCGCAATACTATGTGATACCGGAAGCGGCTCCCGATCTTCCATCATCCCTTCAATGTGCAACTTGATCGCTTGCTCCATATTAGCTTTGATTTCCTCCAGGGTCTTGCCTGTGGCGATACATCCCGGAAGATCCGGCACATAGGCGCTATAGTTATTGCTTCCCTGCTCAATAATAATAAGGAACCGGGACATATTCTTCTCCCCTTTTCTGAAAATCATACTATGCTACCGTATCCTTACTTGAGCTTGTTTGAGAACACTTGCAAGTGTTTTAGGATGTACATCATCACCTGGATGGCCAGCAATGGTAACACGGCCATATTTTTCCAAATGCTTGTATTGTCGATGACTTCCTACAGTTCTCACCCAATACCAACCATCTGACTCAATCAACTTAATAAGTTCTCGCACCTTCATCTACACTCTCATCCACCTCAAATATTCAAATTTCACTCCTATTCTACCACAATCGCCCCCGATTTTTTTCAGTGTAGCATGACAAGTTCTTCATCTATAAAAAACTCATCATTTAGGTAAAATTCCCTGTAAAAACGGCTTTACGTCAGTATCTCCTGTGAGCCGGAGCCAGATTGGTCCGAGGTCAGGTTCGATAGCCAGCTCGAAGCGAAAGAAGGGACAGCAGAGCCGTTCATAGCTGATAAAGGTCATGGCGACCTGTAATACCTCTGGATCGTTGGGCAAGCGCAAAGCATAGCCCGTTGCAAGCTCTTGCACTTCCTGGAGCGAGGCAAAAACACGTTGCAGGCTCGCTTGATGCAGCGGTCGAAAATCTTGAGGAATAGCTTGCAAGTTATAGGCCAGCATGGGAGTAGGCTGCTGAGAAGTCATTGATGTACCTCCTGTTATTGTCATAGAACAAAGTCAATTGCTGCAACATAGAGCACGTTCGCTATAGTTGCTTTTCTTTCCCTCGCAAGCATACAATTTAAAGTGAACTTGAAGTCAAGGGGGAGAAAGGGGAAAAACATATGGAAGCATTATCGATTGGCGAAGTGGCGCGGAGAGCGGGCGTACGCCCTCCGACTCTACGTTATTTTACTGCTAAACTCTTCGATGAAGCAATAACTCCTTTATAACTTCGTACATGAATAGAAAATAAATACTATTATCAAATGATTTGCCTATGATATACTATTAGCATCTTGCATAGTGAAAATACAAGTAAAAAGTAATATACATCACTGAAATTTTTTGAGAGTTCTGACCCAATAATTTTTAGAGTATTAAGAGGCCCTTTACTATGACACTGAACTCTACCAATACCCCAAACCACCTGTTACGTCGCGCTCGCGAACATAAGGGATGGTCCCAGGAACAGGTGGCAACACAAATCGGCGCAAGTGCCTTCTCCGTCCATCGCTGGGAACGCGGACTCACCTCCCCAACATCATACTACTGCCAGCGGCTCAGCACGCTTTTTGGCATGAGCCTTGAAGAGTTGGGGCTTTCCAAAGAAGAGCTACATCATGCCGCGTCATCCCAATCCCCGACCATTTGGAATGTCCCTTATCAACAAAATCCCTTCTTCACCGGGCGCAAGGACGTGCTTACAACCCTTGCCGCATTATTCAAGAGCAGCAAAACCACAAATAGAACATGTGCGGTCGCTAAAAAGGCTACCTTCCGAATCCTTCCTACCTAAAAACAATTACAACTTATACAGCAGACACAAACAGATTTGTGCATAGCTCAAGTATAAGGGCCACCCGATGAAAAAAACACATCACAGCTATACATCTACTAAACACCTTTTAGTGGACGGTGTTTAGTACGACGATGGCCTGAAGGTGTATAAGGTTATGGAAATGACCAGGGTAAGCAAGTAACAGGCGATAAATCGCGCGGGACAGGATAAATCCTGTCCCTACGACGAGAGGTTTCACCGAGGAGACGCTCTACCAGTCGAACTTCTCGATCAGGAACGAGCGGCTATAATGCAGCAGTACGGGGCTGCCATGCGGACAGACGGCTGGCGCGGACACGTTCGCGAGGGCTTTGAGCAGGGTGCGTTGCTCTCCACTGCTCAATTCGCGACCACGACGCATGGCGGAACGACAGGATAGGCCAATCAATAGATGATCTTCCCAGTCGATGCTATCTTCGGCGGCAATCTCCGCCAGTTCGTGCAGGTAGGCGACCAGTTGCTCTTGCCCCTCACCACTCGGCACCGAGCGGATCAGGAAGCTGCGTCCGCCAAAACGCTCGCACTCCAGGCCTAGACCGCGCAACATGGGCAGGCGTTGCTCTAACAGTTCGGCCTGATGCCGTTTCATCTCGATCATGACCGGCTCCAGAAGCAGATGCGCATCACCCACTTCATCCTCTTGCACACCTGCATATCTGCTACGCAAATGCTCATAGATGACACGCTCATGGGCGCGGTGCTGGTCAACCAGATACAAACTTCCGTCGGGCGCTTCGGCCAGAATCACCGCCTGTTGCAACTGGGCCAGCGGCTGCAAGCTTGCTATCACCTCAGCCGATCCTGCCGCCGCTACCTCCGCGCTATAGCCTTCCGCCGATTCCGCCACATGCAAGCCACGACGGCGCGGGCCGGGCAAGCGGCGCTGGTTGGCAAGTACGGGACCGGGGAATTGTACCGCTTCCGGGTGCGCCGGACTGCGTTCCAGCACGACACGCATTGCGTCTGTCAATGCCGCTACAACGATATCCTCTTGCGCCAACCGCACCTCTGTTTTGGCGGGATGGACATTGACATCAACTTCCTGCGGCGGCAATACCAGATTGAGCACCAGTAGAGGATGCTTTCCCTTCGGCAGCAATGGACGATAGCCCTGCTCCAAAGCATCCAGCAAGGGCCGCGAATGGACCCACCTCCCGTTAATCAGGAGGACGATGTATTGCCGATTGCTCTGTGCCAGAACACGATTTCCGATATAGCCATAAATGCGATAGTGGCCCTCTTCACCCACATCGACCGGGTGCAGCATTTCCTGCAACGGCAGATGGTACAGTTCCGCCAAGGTGGCCGCGAGATCGCCACTGCCACTTGTTTGCAAAGCGACATGCTCGTCCAGGATCAGATTGAAGCGGACAGCAGGATAGCCCACAGCATAGCGGCGCAACAGTTGCAGCACATGTCCATTTTCGGTCCGATTAGCGCGCATAAACTTCAGGCGAGCAGGCACATTGTAGAAGAGATCGCAGACTGTGACGGTTGTGCCATGCGGGCGAGCACGCCATCCCCGCTGCACCACCTCTCCCCCGCGCCACATCAGCCAGAGGGCCGCGTGCGCTTCGCCCAGCTCCTCCATCTCAAACGCGCGGCTCAGGATGGTCGTTTCGGAGACGGTCGCGATACTGGCTAACGCCTCGCCACGAAAACCCAGCGAGTGCAGTTGGAAAAGATCATCGACGGTATTGATTTTGCTCGTGGTATGGCGCAAACACACCTGTTCTAGCTCATTTTCCGGTATGCCATAGCCATCATCGGCGACGCGAATCAGGCGCAACCCTCCTCCACGTAGCTCGACTCGAATCTCGCTTGCCCCGGCATCCAGCGCATTTTCAACCAGTTCTTTGACTACCGAAGCCGGACGCTCAATCACTTCCCCCGCGGCAATCCGTTCTGCCACGTCCACTGGCAGCATGTGCAATGGAGCGCGTGGTATAGGCATATGTCGTAACTTCTCCTGGCTGGATATCTGACTCATCGTCGCATCCTGCTTTTCTTCTTTTGTAGCAAAAACAACAGGTTCAAGGCATCAAGCGGAGTGATGGCGCAGAGATCAATAGCGGCTAAATCGGGTTCCGCGCCATTAGCTTGCTGCAGGGAAATGGCAACCTGACGCGCCTCGTCGCTTTGCCACTCGTAACGTTCGGTCTGCTCAGCCACCATAACGCCATTACTTTTCAGCACAGCATAACGGCCAAGGCTCAATTCCTGTCCCATGCGCGCAAAAATATTATGCGTGCTGCTTTGTCCGGTCTCCAGTTGCTTTAAGACGGTCTCAGCTCGTCGCACGATAGCAGGAGGCATGCCAGCCAATTTTGCCACATGCACGCCGTAGCTGCGCCCGATACATCCCGACGTGACGCGATGCAGGAAGACGATTCCCCCTTGCTCATCATCGCTAATCGCCATCGTATAGACCCGCAGATGCTGCAACTCGTCCGCCATCGCTGCCAGTTCGTGATAATGGGTAGCGAAGAGCGTACGGGCCATTGTTTCATTGTGCAAGTGCTCAACCACCGCGCGCGCAATCGCCAATCCATCATAGGTGCTGGTGCCGCGCCCGATCTCGTCGAGGATAATCAGGCTGTGCCGGGTGGCAAGGTGCAGAATGGTCGCCGTCTCCTCCATCTCGACCATAAAGGTGCTTTTGCCTGAAGCAATATCGTCCTCGGCTCCCACACGCGTGAAAATGCGATCTACCAGACCGATCCGTGCCTGACGCGCTGGCACAAAGCTACCAATCTGCGCCAACAAGGTAATTAATGCAACCTGACGCAGATACGTTGACTTGCCCGCCATATTTGGTCCGGTGAGCAACAAAATGCGTGCGCCCTCGTCAGCTTCCAGCGTGGTATCGTTGGGGATAAATACGTCGCCATCCAGGGCATATTCAACGACCGGGTGCCGTCCTCCCACAATCTCCATCCTATGCCCATGCTCCAAGATCGGTCGCACATAGCCCTGATGGGCCGCCACTTCAGCCAGGCTTAGCAATACATCCACCATCGCCACTGCCTTCGCAGTCGCGATAAGCTGAGCATAGAAAACGCTGAGTTGGCGCAAAAGGTCAGCGTAAATGCTGCGCTCCATCTCTTCGATACGCTCAACCGCGCTGAGGATACGAGCCTCGTGCTCTTTCAGTTCAGGCGTGATAAAGCGTTCCCCGTTGACCAGCGTCTGTTTGCGCATATAGTCGGATGGCACATTTTTGGCGTTGGCTTTGCTCACTTCTATATAATAGCCAAAGACCTTGTTAAAGCCGACTTTGAGCGATTTAATGCCGGTCCGTTGCCGTTCGCGCCCCTCTAAGGAGACCATCCAGCGCCGCGAGTCGCGAATGGAGGCAAAAAGCTCATCCAGCTCGCTATGGAAGCCTGAGCGGATCATGCGCCCGTCGTCGCCCTCGTCATCCTCCTCACCAGCACGCATCAAGGCCCGGTCCACCAGCTCTATCACCTGGGGAGATTGATCGAGTTCGTCCACCAGCTCTCGCAAAAGAGGAGCCTCACAACTGGAGAGCAAGCTGCGCAGGGTGGGAATGACATCTAAATAGTCACGCAACCCGATCACTTCATTGCGCACCGCGCTTCCAT
>DASTZT010000434.1:0-5344 GCA_035764225.1 Ktedonobacteraceae bacterium | reverse complement strand
AATGCTGGATGCGAGCCACTCAGAATCAGGGCTTGTGGCGAACCAGCGAGGTGTTGGTGAATATGAGAAAATTCCTCAGGTGGTATATCTGTTTCCCTGTTATGAACTGAGAGAATGGCTTCAAAACCAGCCGTCTCTACTGTGACTATAATGGGAGAACCTTTAGGAGCGTGTTTACGGGTACTAAATAGCAGGTTGATAAGCACCTGAAAAATACGATTACTATCCAGTTCAACTTCAACGGGCAGATCCGTCGTCTCGTACAATAATACCGGGCCGATTCCTGCTGTATACTGATGGAGCCAATCCTGGCATAGTTCAACCAGATTATGGCGTTTGCGCTGCAGCAGGAACATATTGGTATCGATGAGTGAGGTATTCAGCAAATCTTGCGCGAGCACTTCTGTTCGCTCAATAGATCGCTCCATGCTGAGCAACCCCTGACGAACTTGCTCAATCGCATCCTCATGCTCAAGCTGTCGGTGCAACATCTGAGCCATTTCTTTTAAATTACCCAGTGGTGGCTTCAGCTCTTGTGAAACGATAGTAAGCAGCTTATCTTTCCGGGCGTTGGCCTCTTCCAATTCTATTGTGCGCTTCTGCACTAATTGTTCAAGCGAGCGAGCATGATGCGCCAGCATAATTTGCTGCTCTCGCACCTGCCGTCGGAGCTGGCGCATCATTACGGCCCGACGCAACGCCGCTGTAAAGGCATCGCGATCAATCGGTTTTAAAATATAGTCATAAGCTCCCCCGCGCAACGCCTGAATAGCAAGATCGTGCTCTCCGTGACCTGTAATAAGGAGAATTGGCGTTTCGGGACGCCGCTCTTGCACTTTGTCGAGCAGGTCCAGCCCATCCATTCCTGGCATTTTAATGTCGCTTACAATCGCATCGTAATCATAAAGCTCGATCAGCTTAAGCGCGTCATGGGCGTTATCACATATATCTAGTTTGGTTTCAGGCATGCGCAAGGTGAGCATCTGAGCCGCCGCTTGCAACATCACCTGGTCGTCATCGACAATGAGAATGCATGGTATGTTTTTGTTCTCCTGTTCCATTTGGATAGACCTTCGCTTTTATTTGTTATACGTAAAGATGGGGCAAAATAGTTTCAGCAGCATAGGCTCGATCAGAGAATAGCATAAAAAAGTGCGTTTAGCGATAAATAATCTATTAAATTCAATATTTTTTGATTTGTATAGCTGTAACCTTGTCTCAATATAATTCGTGTAAAGAACGCGGATAATTTCTGTATAAGTTGATTGAGAGAAAGATATTATGGCCGTGTTTGTGGCTGTAATGTCGTGATAAATACTGCGACGATGTAGAAAGATGAAAAGTTCTCGAAACGAGGGAAGCTTTTTGCCTGGAAGCTTTTCATAAGGAGGAAGTATATGACACTGTCACAACCGATCCTCGTAGGGGTTTTCAAAGACCGTGCGATGGCCGAACATGCTATAGATGGGCTGCATAACGCTGGAGTTAGCAATAGTCAGATCAGCTATTCGGGGCCTGTGACCTCAGGTGGGTTCTTTGAAGAACTCAAAAGTATGTTCACTGGGGAGGAAACCTCGACTCCCGGTGATGTTGTCCGCGATTTAAAGAAAATGGGAGTACCGACGAATGAGGCTGAGTTTTATGCGAACGAGCATAAAGCCGGTCGTCTCATTCTTGCTGTCAATGCCAATGGTCATGTCCAGGAGATCGCTAATATTCTGCGTAGCAATGGGGGCTATACATACGCCCAGGCGGCAGGATATGGGCAGGGCACAGCCACACCCACAAGAGATGCTGATCAGAGAATAGCAGGAGACAAAGAGCGTATCGAGAGCAACGAAACGCGCTCTGTTCCTGTGCGTGAAGAACAACTGCGGGTTGAGAAGCAACCTATGCAGACCGGTGAGGCTCGCATTCATAAGGAGGTTGTATCGGAGCAGAGGACGATTAACGTTCCTGTTAATCGCGAAGAATTGGTGGTAGAGCGTCGTGCGGTTCCCGGTGAACCGGTATCTGACACGCCCATTGGGCAGGATGAGACAATCCGTGTGCCTCTAAGTGAGGAGCAGGTAACGGTGACCAAGCAGCCTGTTGTCACCGGAGAGGTTGAGATTGGCAAACGGACGGTCCAGGATCAGGAGCAATTCACCGATACTGTAAAGCGGGAAGAAGTATATGTTGAGCCTTCGGATGAGGAAGTTGCGCGGCGTGTGCGGGAAGGGAAGCAGCCTGATCGAAATATTCGTAGAGAATACCGAGACCGCCAGCGTGGAAAGGACGACCATCCCTTGCCATAAAATAAGCAGGCGTCGTGCCAATCAAAGGACTCTCCACAGGAGGGATCTTCCCTTTTGTGGAGAGTCTCTATGCGCGTGACCGTGTAGCATCACAATTTCTTTTGCGCAATCAAGGCGCAGGTCTGACGGCTCAGAGCTACTAATTGAGCCAGCCCCGTGCCGATGGGGGGGATGGAGAGAAATTCGTCCAGAGTGTGAGTGCGCTCGATATGCGTAATCCCGATGCACACCGCCGGAATGTTGAGGCTGATGGGAATATTGGCATCGGTACTGGATGCGCTGTATATCGGTTCTATGCCAAGCGCCGTCAGCACCTCAGCCGCCAGTCGTACCAGGGGATCGCTCAGTCCTCGTCTGCCTGCTGGCCGTTCGCCCAACACCTCGATCTCTGTTTGCAGACCCTGACCGGCTCGCTGCTCGACGATCTGCTTCACCTGATTTGCCAGTTGCTCCAGGATGGCGGGATCGACCGAGCGTAGATCGAGCACCGCGCTGGCTTCGGCGGCAATCGTATTAACGCTGGTTCCCCCCTCGATGATACCGACGTTAAAGGTCGTCTTCGGGTTTTGGGGAACTTCCAGGTCCGCGATAGCTGCGATGATTTTGCCCAGCCCATGAATAGCGCTTGGCCTGCCGAATGCGCCAAAAGAATGTCCGCCGGGACCGTGTACCGTAATCCTCCAGCGTTTGGAACCGACGCCAATGTGCGTAATATTGCCGAGATGTCCATCAATGGCAATGACCGCGCCGAGATTTTTCTGGTAGCGCGCAACAGCAGCTCTGGCTCCTCGCAGGTTCCCCAACCCTTCTTCTCCCACATTCGCCACAGCGACGATATCGGCAGCCGTTTCGATCTGCAATGCGTCGAGAATGTCCAGCGTGCTGAGCATGGCGGCGATGCTCAAGCTATTATCGCCGATGCCTGGCCCGCGCAAGATATCACCATCGCGCCTGACTGCGATAGGCACTGTGGATGGGAAGACGGTATCTGTATGGGCCAGCAGCATCAAGACCGGGCGTTGACTTTGCTGCCCCCGGCGAATATAGACGTTGCCGACGGCATCGATTTCTGGGGTATAGTTTCGTTCTTGCCAGAGCGTAGCTACTAACTTCGCTCGCGCTTGCTCGCTGCCTGTTGGAGCGGGAACCTCACAAATGCGCCGGGCCAGCTCTGCGGTTGCTTCAATGCGAGCTTCAGCGACAGTCCGCAAGCGGCTCAAATCAAACGGTGTGACAGACATCTTACCTCCAGGCTACCGTAATCTGAAGAGGAGCGCATTCTCCATGCGAACATTATAGCAAATTCGGCAAAGGAAGTCAGTGCATTTTTGGCCGAGTGGGCAGGCGGGATACTGTGATCCTGCCTGCCCAGATGCTTACTAGTAGGCTCATCTATATTCCACGTTGAGCGGCATCCGCTTGTTGCGCGAGATCGTGGAGAAAGGAGAAAAACCCCTGCGATTGACCTCTGAAAAGCCCATCGTCGGTCAACGCTTTGACTGCGCCCATGGCGGCTCCCTGAGTCTCGGTTGGACGAATGATCGAACAGACCGGGAACGAGCGGCTGAGAAATATCGTAGGTTCGGGCATAATCAAATTCGTCTGGAAGTTCTGGGTGTCGAAGGGCGGGGCATTGAGGTTCGGGAATGTCAGCCCGTTAGTGGGATCGGTTAGAGGGGGCGCGTTGCCTGCCTTATCCTGCCACGTCTGGAAATGCTGGGTTTCGGTCGGACCGATACTGAGCAGGATACGCAGCACTTCCACATTCGTGACCCTTTGAGCCAACGACGGGTAAAGGCTGGTGCCTCCTTGCTCGATAAAGCCAAAGTGGAAACCTGCCGTGTTGGCAATCGCTTGAATATGCTTCGGGGGATTGAGATCGTGATCGTTTCTGGGAATGGCGGGGAACTTTCCTTTAAACAAATCCGGGATCGCCTGGGGAAATGTATCTCCAAAATCAGGATTTTTCGTGCGGCTGCGGTAGCGTGCCCAGTAGCTGGTATCTACGGTGAGTTCCATCAGATTGGTGATCCGCAGCTTGTTTTTTTGTGCTCCCGTCGCCTGGCTGCCTGGTAACGTGCGAAATTGCTCTAAACTGACTGGCTGTGCGCCCTGCGCAGCCAGGTACGCATCGAGAAAGGTGAAGTGGCTGATCTCATCTTCAGTGTTGTCGTGGATATACTGAGGCATATCCATATCCAACTTTTGCAGAGCTTTGGTGTAGGGTATATTCCCGCTGCCACCGGGAACCTCGCTGTCCTGAATGCCTCCCAGTTCATTGTATTGTTGCCACAGATCGCTTTCGATAATTTCGATGGCAGCCAGGAACCGGAGAATTGCTATATCGCCCGGCGTAGGGCCGCCACCGCTTGCTTCAGCAAGGGACGGCATCCCACCAGCTAATAGCCCGGCACCAAGCGTTCCTGCTCCCCCGACCACCAGCCCCCTATGCAAAAAGGAGCGACGGCTGGCCGTCTTCCCCAACTGTTTCATTGCCCGTTCCACACTTTTTCTCCTTTTGAAACCTGTTTGTATCATCTGTTGCTTCATCTATCCTGAATTCAGGATAGATGAAATGTTTTGTGCTGTACTGACAGTGGATGGTTGGTATGTTATTCATTTTTATTATAAAAACCTTAGAAAATACATATATGCTCATTTAATGAACCCCTTCGTATTGATCTGTTTCACTGATGTTGCCCAGATATGATAGTGTGCTATCTGTGTAGCACACTAATTGGCATTGTTCTTGCTGAAATATGTTATAGAACCGATTTGATCTTACACACAAGGACCGGGAGTAGTAAAACGGCCTCCTCTTGCAAACGGAGCATGAGAGAGAGGGTTATGATACGCGTATTGATCGTCTGTAGCTGGGGGATGTCTACCAGCCTGCTGGTAGAGGGGATGCTCGCGGCGGCAGAGGGGCGTCAGTGTGAGTTGACCGTCGAGGCATTGAGCGCAGGTGAGTATGCTGTCAAGGTTGATGAGTGCGACGTGGTGCTGATTGCGCCACAGATTCGCCACTTGCGCAAAAGTATCGAGAA
>DASTZT010000433.1:0-11295 GCA_035764225.1 Ktedonobacteraceae bacterium | reverse complement strand
GTGCGTAGGAGCGCCACGAGATCTCGCGCTGTCTGCTGCAAGGCCGGATCATGCTCGTTGACCCATTCGACGGAAAGGGACGAGCCAGTAATACGCAATCGTGGTCGAATCAGATCACTGGTGAGCATACGGAACCTTTCGTGGGTGCTGTCGTCGTAGCACTTTGCTCTCTTCAATCGTTTTCTTGACGAGGATCTCAATCAGGATCGCCTGTAGCTGCTCTTTCTTGCGTAAGATGCGCCCCAATCGCTGGACGTACTCGCGATTGCCTGATCCCCCTCCCATGACGATGGCAACCTTCGCTTCAGGTACATCTACCCCTTCATTGAGGACTTTCGATGTAGTAATAATGCGGTAGGTGCCAGTCTGGAAACCGTCTAGAATATGCTTACGCTCGGCGGCACTCGTCTCGTGCGTGATGCAGGGCACCAGGTATTCGCGGGAGATGCGGTAGGCGATCTCGTTGGATTCAGTAAAGATGAGCACGCGGTACTCGGCATATTCACGTAGCAACTGGTCGAGGACGGTAAATTTTTCCTGGCAACCACCGAGTAAGCGTAGCAAGTGCTGACGTGCCAGCAGTGCTCGGCGGGCTGCCGGGTCAAAGGCTGAGAGACGCATCAGCTCAAGCAGCCACTGTGCTCCGTGACTTTTACGCAACTGACGTTCGCGAAAAAAACCAATATAGATGGCATACGCTCTATCATATGCCGCTCGCTCTTCTGCTGTGAGATTGACGCGAATCCTCTGTGTGCGGTACTCCGCCAATTGTCGGCCAACCAACTGATCGATGCTGAGCGAATAGACCAGTGGGCCTATCAGTTCATCGACGCGCCAGCGACCGTTCGTCTGTTCATATTCTTCAGGGTAGGTTGCGGTTAATCCAAGACGGTAGGGAGCGGGGGCCATCAAAGCAGCTTCGCCCCACGTTTTAGCGGGCAAATGATGAACTTCATCGGCGATGAGCAACTTGAAGGCATTGCCTTGCTCGGCGATGAGATCTCCAGCAGAACTGTATGTGGTAATCGTCAACGGCTGAACTATTTTTTCACTGCTGTAGTAGACCCCAATCTCAGTTTGGAAAGCCTGAACTAGACGATAGTACCACATGTGCAAAATATCAATCGTCGGGACAATGACTAGCGTCGAAACCTGGAGCCGATGGATGGCCTGTACGGCCAGAAAAGTCTTCCCAGCTCCCGTTGGCAACACTACACTTCCTCGATGCTCGGCTTGCTCCCAAGTAGCAAGGGCTGTCTGCTGATAGGCATGTGGTTCCCGCTGGTCGTGCAAACAGAGTGAGAGGTGCTGCCAGCGAGGCACGCCGATCCGTATCCCTTGAGCGCGTGCCCAGAGCGCAATGTCGCGAAAATGGTATGCTTCGCAGCGCCATTTCCCCTTGATAAAGGCAAAGGGAGTTGGCAGCGTCAGCTCTGTTGGCGCACCTATTCCCTGTAACACCAACGTTCCGCCATGAAAATACAAGCTTACGTCCATGCGTATAGCATACCAGAGAACAGGCAGATTGGCGAGAGGAACGCAGCTTTTATACAACCCTTGCAAAAAAAAATGATTTCTGCTATGCTAGCAAGCAATAGGTATTCCTCCTGTTCGACTGAATCATTTGTATATATTTTATTGCGCACCCATGAGGAGTCAGAAGCGTCGGAGGTTGTCCTGTCTGCACGAAGCACATCACCGAGAGACCGCGTACCAATTGCCTGCTCAGAAAGCACACGGCGCGACCTTGAGCATAGGCCACCACACTCACTATACTCCCACCACACCCCAGAAAAACGAGTTTGATGGGAGCATCAACTCAACGCCTTCCTGGCGTGGAAGTATATACCTGCTAAAAAGTATATAACTTTCAGTTTTTTTACTGCGCGTCTTCAACGTTTGTACCATGTTCTCTCTATGATGTTGCGGATGCAGAGAGGTTGTATGTTGGGCAACGTCTCTTAGCTGTTTACAGAGCGAGTTATGCTAGAGCGTTTGGAAGGGGTGAAGTGATTGAAAGGAACGGAAGAGGCAGTCATTGCTTCCACCATACAACAAGAGATGGGTGGTCCTTTGCGTTCAGAACAGTACGTCGGACGGTGGTTTCCCCGCGTGCTTTCGCGGCTGGATCTCCTCGCGATTTTTCTCATCAGTGTCGTTTTCATTCCCAATTCCTCTCTTGTCCAGGCCTCCCCGGATGCGGGAGGCGCAACCTATCTCTACTGGATACTGGGAACGCTGGTTTTTCTTGTCCCTGGAGCCGTGATCGTAGGTCAACTCAATCGATTCATGCCCGCTGATGGCTCTATCTATGTGTGGACCCACCGTGCTCTGGGTCCGCTCTGGGGATTTTTTGCGGGCTTCTGTGCCTGGGTTCCTGCCATCATGACCCCTTTGGGAACCACTGCGAGCGTTCTAGGTGTGCTACAAGGGATCAGCACGGAGCTTGGGAGTAATATGAGCTGGCAGCTCCCTCCCTGGCAACAAGGATTGATGGTGGTGGGGATGCTCGTCCTGGCGGGTTGGTGTTCGACCTTGCCGTTGACCTGGGTGCTCAAGATGACAAAGTGGACCCTTGCCCTCTATAGTCTGGCGATTGTCCTGGTCGGGCTGGCAGGCGCTGTCTGGTTGCTGGGTGGTCATCTCTCGCAGGTTGCTGTCATTAAAAGCATGCCCCCTCAGGGGAATTGGGTGATTGTTTATGGCATTGTGGTGATGGCGCTGACCGGCGTGGAAGTGCCCCTTACCCTATCTGCTGAAACTCGGCAGCCCAACGCAGCGAGCCTCTTTCTACGTTGGGGATCGCTGTTCGTGCTGCTGGCATATCTACTGGGTACCTTTGGGGTAATGGCCGTTGTGCCAACCGCGTCTGCTGGTACGCCCTTTTCGACCATTACTGCGGTTGGCATCGTCTTTGGTCCAATTCCTGCTGTGCTAGTGGGAGCGATCTTTTTCCTGTTTTTCGTGGTTGCCACCATTATCTACAACGTGACCTTTGCCCGTATTCTGTTCGTTTCTGCACTCGACCACCGGCTTCCCTCTGCTCTTGTGGCTGTCAATCGACATGGCTCCCCCACTCGTGCGACAATGACGCAGGTCGTGATCGTGCTACCTCTGGTGTTCATTACCTATTTTCTGGAACCGTTGATCACCCCTGCCGCGAGTATGGATTTCTCCGCGAGAGTCTACACGGTATCGCAAGCCGTGAGCACTATCATCTGGTGTATCTCAATGATGATCCTCTTTCTGGATGTTCCTGTCCTGCTGTATCGCCTGCGGGCGGTGGTAGCACGGCAGCGAGAGGTGCTCGTTGCCTCTCCCTGGTTCTTGTTGCTGTGTTGTCTGGTGGGGGGTGCCAGTAGCTTTGTCGCGATCTGGAGTATTCTGAGCCTGTCCTGGGATCGTCACCTGATTCCTGATGGACAGTGGATGATGGTGGTGAGTATCTCTACGGCGGTGCTACTCCTACTAGGGCTGCTGGGGGCAGCCTATCCGCGCTTGCTAAGCAATCTGGAGGAACAGACAGCAGCAGCGCGGGAGAATGCCCGACTCTATCATGATTTACAAGTGGCCTATGCGAAGTTGAGAGAGTTGGACCAGCTCAAGGATGCTTTTCTCCAGACGGCAAGTCACGAGCTACGGACCCCGCTGACCATCATGCATGGCTATCTCGAACTCCTTGCTGTCATGAAGGAGGCTCCCGATGAGCTCCGCCACACCTTTCTCAAAAAAGCATGCCAGGCTTGCGACGAGCTGATTGTGTTGCAAGCCAACATTATGGATGCAAGCCGAGTCCATGTCGAAACTACGCGTCTACCTCCTCAGAAGGTAGCTTTGCAGCAGACGTGTATGGCGGTAGTTGAGCTATTGGAGCCTCTGCTCATTGAGCAAGAGCGCGAGGTAAAAATGGAGGTGGTAGCAGTTAACGTCTGGGCAGATGAAACGCGGGTGAAACAGGTGTTACATAACCTTTTGACCAATGCTTTGCGTTACTCTCCACGAGGCAGCCCGATCCATCTGTACGTGACGCAAGAACAATATAAAGATCTGATGCGCGTGAGTGTGGTGGATCAGGGACTGGGCGTTCCTATAGACAAACAGGAACTCATTTTTGAGCGTTTTGTGCGCCTGGAACGTGATAGGTACGGGGAACGACGAGGCTGTGGCCTGGGACTGGCGGTGAGCAGACAGTTGGTGGAGGCGATGGGAGGAACGATGACTGTTCAGAGCAGTGGGATCGAGGGCGAAGGCTCAACTTTCTCCTTCACCCTTCCCCTGGTGCAAGAGCGTTCACTGGAGTGTCCGGCAGAGATAGAAAGTCATGATTGATGCGATTTTTGCTATTTTAGCCCAAGCGTCGTTACCATATGCCACATGGCGTTAAAATCGGAGGAGTGAAGTTCGAGAAGAACTTGTTGGCAGAGCTGCTCAATCTCCTCTGCTGTGGCGAGTCCGCTTTTGACATAAAGATGCCTGGACATACTGGTCATAGCGAGCGTACTATGATAGAAGTCTTTCCAGGATGGGCAATCCGCCGAAAATTCCAGGGCGTGGGCCAGGGTATGTACTTGCTGGTAGCCAGCCTCGCGCAACATCCGAGGAAGGACTGTGGTCATGCCAACGCTATGGCCATCGACGGAAAAACCATAGCCGTTCTTCCATAAGAAAAGGTATGAGAGTGTATTGAGCCGTTCATGAGCCGGACTGGTAGTAATAGTGGCGTCAACCGGTTCAGTGAGCCGTATGTGGCCCCCTGGCTTTAAAATGCGCGTACATTCTCGGAGAAGAGGTTTCCAGTTATCACGCAGCAGGACGCCAAAGAGAAGCCGGGCGTTTACTAGATCGAAGGTGTTGTCAGCAAAGTCAAGCGGCTGGGTAATATCCATGATGCCAAAAGAGGCATTTTTGAGGTTCTGCGAGCGTGCGCGAGCATTAGCGTACTCGATCATCGTTTTGCTGATATCTACCCCGGCAACCTGGGCATCAGGATGGGCATAGGCAACATCAAGCACCCAGCCGCCAGGGCCACAAGCCAGATCAAGAATGTGCGCGTCAGCAGGCAGATCAGGCAAGCCGGAGAGCGGCCCTCCCATCGCTTCAGTGGTAATACGATGCAAGTCGATCAAACGGGCCATCTCAACGGGACTTTCCGGGTCAAAAAGGTACGTATTTGTCTCTGAAGCTTTTTGCTCCATGCGTCTATCCTCTTTTGGCGTATTACTTTTTCTGCGGTTCTAGTCAGGAGAAATACCTAAATATTGTACCATACTGGCATGATATTTGTGATCTAACTTATTCCTGTGGTAGAGAACATCGCATCAGTTCTTCATCATTGACATTTATCTATGTAGAATGCTATATTTTATGGACAGAAAAGACCAATTATAAGGACGGTGAGAGGGATAGTATTCATGAGAGCAGCAGCAATAAGCCACGTCGAGATAGCCGACGCTGTTGTACATGATGGCAAAACCTTTCGTCAGCAACGTTCTTCCTCTTTGCTAGCTGCAAGGCGAACGCATATACCTGTTTTACGCGTTCTGCCTGCAATTAACCGGCTGATGACAAGTCTCTTCGTGCAGGAAGCAAGCGGCGTTTGCCACGCTGTGGTTACGTGCGCCACTCTTAAAAAGACACGTCACCCCCCATGTAGATATATTTGTATATATAAATATACAGAGTAAAAGTAGGATACGGGCAGCTGATGAGGGCAGGCAGAGAACGTTTCCCGCGTGTGTGCCCCAAAAGCCAGCTTGCGTTTTTCCCGTTGCTGAGAAAGGACAGAAGAAGGGTGGCGGTCAGCCGGACCATGAGAGACAGCAGCCTGGTAAGTCAGAGCCTGAGAAGTCTAAGCGAGAAGGTGACAAAGGGTTGCAAAGGGTGAAGCGTCCCAAAAAATGATGGAGGCTTGACCTGCCTATGTCCACTGGTCAAGCGGTGTATCAGTTCCTCAGCCACCCGATAAATGCCTTTCGCAACCTCTGTCAGAGCGGTGTCCAGATTATCCCAGACGCTGACCGCTTTGCCGTTGGGAGGCAGGAGAGCATGCTGAGCCAGAGGGAAGCCGATCCAGGCTGTTGGGCGCAACAGAACGGTGAGCACATGAGCGGCTCTTGCGCTATACTGCTCAAGGACACATGGCATTTCCACCTCAAAGCACTGATCCGAGGCAAAAAAATCAGCACTGATGAGCAATACAATAATATCTGCTGTCCTGATAAAGGATTGCAGCATGCCTTTTGTGTCGCTACCCGCGCTAATCATGCTATCGTACTGCATGTTGATGTGCCCTTGCCGCTTCAGAATCATCAAATGTTTGCGCAACTCTTCAAACAGATTGCTATCCTGGGGGGCAAGCGAGAAGAAAATGTTGATCGGTTCTGGAGTCCGGGATGGAACCACACTGCGCCTACCTGTTCGTTTTTGGGCCCGAAAACGCCTGCTTTATTTTTGCATTGTAGCATATATTGCTGGTTGTGTATATAAAAGTTTTTAAAGAAGAAAGGCGGATGTGGTAGAGTATAACAAGTACAATACCCACACATCCTAAGAAAGAAGGCTGTTTCATGAGTAACCAGGACAGGCAAGCGCCAACCTCCCCAACGTTCACACATGGTACAGTGGACTCCTTGCTCCTAAATTCGCTGGAGTGGCGTGCCATCGGCCCTTTTCGTGGCGGTCGCGTGGTGGCCGTGGCAGGCGATCCGGTCAATCCGCAAATATTCTATTTTGGCTCGACAGGCGGCGGTGTCTGGAAAACAACCGATGGTGGCCAGTATTGGGAAAATATTTCCGATGGCTTCTTTAAACGCGCTTCGGTCGGGGCTATCGCGGTTGCCCCTTCGGACCCCAATGTGATCTATGTTGGCATGGGCGAGACGACGATTCGGGGCAACGTCTCTCACGGCGATGGCGTCTATCGGTCAACTGATGGGGGGCAAACCTGGACACACCTGGGTCTGGAGGATACGCGCCAGATTGGCAAGATTCGTATCCATCCTCACAATCCCGACCTGCTTTATGTCGCTGCCCTCGGCCATGCTCATGGTCCCAACGATATGCGTGGCGTTTTTCGCTCGCAGAACGGCGGCAAAACCTGGGAGAAAATTCTGTATCTTAATGAGGATGTTGGCTCGCATGATATCGCCCTGGACCCCCACAACCCACGCATCCTCTACGCCGCTCTCTGGCGTGCCCGACGCCTTCCCCATACTTTGAATAGTGGTGGCGACGGCTGTGGCCTCTACAAATCTGCCGATGGTGGCGATACCTGGACCGATATTTCGCGCAACAAGGGATTGCCGTCCGGTATGCTGGGCAAAATCGGTGTGGCCGTTTCGGGTGCGCAAAAGGATCGCGTCTGGGCAGTTGTGGAGGCTGAGGACGGTGCTGTTTTCCGCTCCGATGATGCTGGTGCCACCTGGGAGCGCCTCTCGGAGAGCAAGGAACTGCGCAAGCGCCCCTGGTATTATCAACATATCTACGCCGATCCCCAGGATGCGAATACGCTCTGGATACTCAACGAGTGCTGCTACCGGTCGATTGATGGTGGGCAAACCTTCGCATATGTTTCCGTACCACATGGAGACTATCATGATCTCTGGATCGATCCTCGCGATCCACGACGCATGATCTGTGGTCACGACGGTGGCGCGTGTGTAACCTTCAATGGGGCCGAGAGTTGGTCTTCAATCTACAACCAGCCAACCGCCGAACTCTATCACGTCATCACCGATAATCAGGTGCCCTATCGCGTCTACGGCTCGCAGCAAGACAATACCAGTATTACACTGCCCAGCCGCTCCGCCCTCGGAGCAATCACCGTTGCCGACTACTACGAGATCGGGGGCTGTGAAAGTGGCTATATCGCGGTTCGCCCCGACGATCCCAACATTGTCTATGCAGGCTGTTATCAGGGCTACATGACGCGCTACGATCACCGCACAAAGCAGGCACGCGATATCTCTGTCTGGCCCGAAGCATCCAGCGGCTGGCCCGCTCAGGATCTCAAATATCGCTTCCAGTGGACCTTTCCGATTGTGCTTTCTCCTCACGATCCGCAGGTGCTTTTTGCCACCGGCAACCATGTATTTCGCTCGACCGATGAGGGGGCCAGTTGGGAGGAGATTAGCCCCGATCTGACGCGCAACGATCAGAGTCGCCTGGGACCATCCGGCGGTCCAATCACCAGAGATCTCGTCGGTACCGAATACTACGGCACGATCTTCGCTTTTGTTGAATCGCCGCATAAGCAGGGTCTCTTCTGGGCTGGCTCGGATGATGGTCTACTGCATATTTCGCACGATGGCGGCCAAAACTGGCAGAATATCACCCCGGACATCTTGCCTGAATGGGCACTTGTTAGCATCATTGAGCCTTCACCCCACGATCCTGCCAGCGCATACCTTGCCGCCACCTGCTACAAATCGGACGACTTCCGTCCTTATCTCTACAAAACCAACGACTATGGCAAGACCTGGACGAAGATCATAGACGGCATCCCTGACAACGACTTTACGCGCGTGATCCGCGAAGATCCTGCGCGGCGCGGTTTGCTCTACGCCGGAACGGAGACCGGCCTTTATGTATCCTTTGATGATGGTGGACATTGGCAAAGTCTGCGCCTGAATCTGCCCGTTGTGCCCATCCACGATCTCGTTATCAAGGACGACGATCTGGTGGTGGCTACGCATGGCCGCTCGTTCTGGATTCTCGATGATATTTCGCCCCTGCGTCAGATCAGCGATGAGGTACGCGAGGCCAGGGTGCATCTCTTCCAACCGCGCCCGACCGTGCGCTTCCTGACATCGCCCAGCTATAGTCGGCCTCCGACTCCTGGCAAGAATTTCACCTTCCTCGGTCCGTTCATGGTGACGTATCGCCAGCACGAGATAGCCACTGGCGAAAAGGTGAAGAAATACCTTGATGCTGGACAAAATCCTCCCGATGGAGCGATTATTCATTACTTCCTGCGGGATCAGCCACAGGACAGGATCACGCTGACCTTCCTTGACGCCTCCGGTAACGTCATCAGAACCTTTACTAGCGAGGAGCAGAAGGAACAGTTGCCCTCTGGTAGCGACAAGGACAAGAAGGAAGAGAAAAAAGAGCCACATGTGCCCAGAGCAGTAGGGGCCAATCTTTTCGTCTGGGATCTGCACTATCCCAACCCCAGCGGGATCGAAGGCAATAAGGAGTCAGAGGAGATCATGAAAGGTCCGCTGGTAGCGCCCGGAACCTACCAGGTGCAGCTAAAGGTGGGCGATCAGGTCTACACTCAATCTTTTGAGGTACGCAAAGACCCGCGTGTAGCGGCATCGCAGGAGGAACTGCAACAACAGTTCGACCTGCTCCAGGCCATCCAGGCAAAGGTCTCTGAAGTACACGGGGCGGTCAACACCATACGCAGCGTGCGCCGTCAGGTCGATGAATGGGAGCGACGCACGACAGGACAGGGTAGTCACGAGTCGCTGGTTGCCCTCGGTAAATCTCTGAAAGATAAGCTGTCGCTGGTCGAGGGGGAGCTGATCCTGCCGAAGATAGAAGATCAAATGGATAGCATGTCCGATCCTATCCGACTCACGGCCAAGCTTGCCGCGCTGGCTGGCACCGTCGCCAGTGCCGATGCCGCGCCAACGCGACAGGCGCGACAACTCTTCGATGCTCTCTCAGCCAGTGTTACCACGCTCACCCGTCAACTCCGTGAGATCATTGACACCGATGTTGCCGCGTTCAATGCCCGCGTTCAGGAGGCCAGTTTGCCCGCTATCATCCCGCCTGTCAGCGAACATAGGGAGATAGCGCCGTGACCCTAAAGATGCCGCAAGCTTAGCTAACGTGGTGTGCAAGTGGTTCTGGATGGCCTGCTGCTCCTGCCCCTATGCGACGGGCCATCCTCTTGTGGCGACGGCATTGATGATGTCCGCTTTAGCGCCTGGATCAAACGCCGCTAGCATATTCCCTCAAGGCGACCACCATGTCGTACCGACCTGATTGCATCGCGTCCAATTTATTGCCTGGATGGAGGGTAACATGGATCTGAGGCAAAAGCCGTTCGAGTCTTCAATTATGGGATGAGCGCGTGGGAGGCGAGGACAAGCGATAAATCGGACGCGCTCAAGCGAGTCGGTACGACCTGATTGCATCGCGTCCAATTCCTCTGAAAACGGGGCGATGGGAAGGGATGTCACCCCTCTTTTGAAGAAACTTGCACATCGGATTAATAAGGAATAGTACATCTGCGCAGGCGTTCAAATGCACGCAGCTCTTTCGCGGCGTATTCGGGTTCGCCCGGCAAACCAGATGCCACTGCGGCCAGATGGCGTCGGATCTCCTGACGTAACCGCCAACGAATAAACGGGATCATGGCGCGATATTCTTCAGGCTTACAAGGGCCGCCCGCCTCGCGATAGTGGCTGATGAAGCTCTGGACGCGATCAAGATACCAATCATCGCCGTCGGGCGTTTTGCACAGCTCCCACGTTGACCAGGCCACCTCTTGCATCAGGAAATCGTGATGGAGATCGTCCCAATCCAGCAGGCCGATAATGTGTTCTCCCTGGGTCAGAAGGTTACGTCGATAGTAGTCCCCATGTATCAGGCCGATAGTGAAGGCATCTGGTTGCTGTAGGAGGGTTGTATGCCAGGCGTCGAGTTCTAGATCGACCAGCGCGTCAAGGTCTGGCGCGACAGGAAGAGGTGGTTCGCCTATCAGCATCTCTCGTTCCAGGCTAACGGGATGGGAAATCGTTCTCAACAGGATTGTATGCAGACGAGCCAACAGGCTAGCAGCCGCTTGACGTAGGACGGGATTCTCACGTTCGAGTTGCGCTCCTGAGATAAAAGGAAAGAGCGCGACGGACTGATCGCCATAGTGAAAGAGCGTGTTCCCATTCAGCATCGAGAGGGGAGCCACAACCTCAGGGACTATGGTTTGGAGGGTACGCGTTAGCTGATGTATCCAGATGAGTCGTTCGAGAGAGCGGAAGGCGGGGCTGATGCGTACCACAAACGGCCCCCGACAGGAAGACACTTTCCAGATCACGCACTCATCGCCGCCAAAAAGCCGGAATGACTGACCTGGAACCAGCCCGTAGCGTTGGGCGATCATCAGTCGAAGGTCGTCCGGCAGGTGCTGTGGTAATAGCTGTTCTTCGGGTATCACCGTTCCCTCCCCTCTGAATCAAGAATATATTGGCGAATGATAGCCGCTAACTGTCTGGCTCCATACTGAATCTCTGTCAACGTGAGTCCGCCATATCCAGGCAGAAGAGCTTGTCGGTCAGGAGGGCGGAG
>DASTZT010000432.1:0-7434 GCA_035764225.1 Ktedonobacteraceae bacterium | reverse complement strand
ATGAAATCGGTCAATACAATTCCACCCTGGATACTCGCGAATTTTGTCTGGAGCACATTGCTTTTGCGCAGGTAGTTCTGGGCTCCGGGGATCGTACCTTCTGCAGGAGCGATCTGAAAGTAGCCGCCCTTTTCCGCATCTAATAAGCGACAGAAAATTGCCGGGCTATCAAAGTCTGGGAGACATCCCCAGTCTATTGAGCCATCAGGAGCTACTAACATAACAGAATGGCAATCGCCAATCACCCCATAAGAGTTAATTGGCTGATACGCACGGTCATTGTTTTCAAGTGTAGCCATATACAAGCCTCCTTCGACGGTGAAAAGAGGGCCTCGGATGCTGCTAAACAGTTAATCGGCCAGTTACCACCAACCAGCGCAAAAATTCCAGGCGGCGAACTTGTGCTGATATCTGTTGCTTCTCCCTTTCAAGGTACGTGCTGCGAAATTGACTCAAGCGCTCTATCTGTGTCTGGGTCAATCCGGCGTCGAGCAAGCACTCGTGCCTTTTCTCGATTTCCTCACTGTTCATCATGTCGTTCCTTCTAGCAGCTAGATAGATTTCGATGCATTGCAAGAACACACTACGGAGGACATACGCACATTGCAGGATGCAAGTCGTATGAGCAGAGCATAGTAGGAAGCACTTGCTTGGTACTTACTCCAGTTAAAAGCTTCTGGCAAGAAGGCGGGCGGTATACTCGTCTCAGTTATTGGAACTGCGTTCACCAGCAGGAGCGGTGAACCTCATTTTTGGGATGGAAATTATGAAAGCATTGATTCTGAGTGGAGGCAAAGGGACGCGCCTGCAACCCCTCACCTCCACTCATGCCAAACAATTAGTGCCGATAGCTAATAAACCCGTACTATTCTATGTTCTGGAAACCATCGTCGAAGCTGGCATCACGGATATCGGTATTATCGTCGGAGAGACGCACGAAGCTATCCGCGCGGCAGTCAAAGATGGCAAACAGTTCGGTCCTGATGTCTCTATCACCTACATTTACCAGGATCAGCCGCTCGGATTAGCCCACGCCGTCAAGACCGCCCAACCCTTCCTCCAGAACGACCGCTTTCTTATGTTCCTCGGCGATAACTTTATCCAGGAGAGTATCAGCGAGCTGGTGCGTCAATTCTCCGCTCCCGATTGCGACTGTCAGGCGCAGGTGCTGCTCAAACAGGTTGACAACCCGCAACAGTTTGGCATCGCAGAGCTGCAAACCGATGATGGTCAGTCGTTTTCAGGTGAGCATTGTGTACCCGACCAGCAGGTACGGATCGTGCGCCTGGTCGAGAAGCCAAAGGAACCGGTCAGCAACTTTGCTGTCGTGGGGATCTACTGCTTCGATTCACCTATCTTTGAGGCCATCAATGCCATCAAACCATCATGGCGCGGCGAACTTGAAATCACCGATGCCATTCAGCACTTGATTGAACACGACGCCATCGTACGAGCACACATCGTACAGGGGCCGTGGATCGACACTGGCAACAAACAGGATATGCTCAATGCCAATCGCGTCGTCCTCTCTCGTCTGAAAAGGAACATCGCGCCAAGCGCCAGCATCGATGATACATCACGCATCGATGGCGATGTCATTCTCGAAGAGCATACCACGCTTATCAATAGCGTTGTGCATGGGCCTGCCATCATTGGACGCAACGTGACCTTATCGAACGCTCACATCGGTCCTTTTACCGCGCTCGCCCACAACTGTGTGGTCACTAATAGCGAGATTGCACATAGCATTGTGCTGGAAGAGTGTCTGATCCGCGACATCGACGGCTGCATCGAAGATAGCCTGATCGGTTCGCAAACAGAGATTCTCCCATCTTCCGTCAGGCCAGGGACATACACCTTCCTGCTTGGCGATCATAGTCGTGTCGGCACCCATTAAGATCGTGCAACCAGGCTGCCCGATCCGACAAACATGGCAAAACTCCAAAAGTATCCCGGTGGGGCAATGAAGAAGAGATCTGACATTCTTCATTGCCCCACCGGGATTTTGCTTGTCGCTTTGCCCACCTCCCTCATTACCTGCTTGCTATCCAACCAACCATTGATACGCAGACAATTTCTCGGTGTATCGGCTTCACCAATCAGACCGTTATCCGAAACTTACCCATGTATGGACAGTGCCATAAACGATGTTCGGTTCCTGCTTCAGCGAGAACTGCTTGGAGTCCCAAGTCTGACGCTCTCTCCACAGGCGTGACTTCCCGTGGAACTCACGGTAGTTCTTGTTCTGCTAGCCCGATGCCGCTAAAACGCGAGCAGCATTGTAATCTCGGTCAGCGACATAGCCGCAATCCAGGCAGACAAACACCCGTTCATCTAGCCCTAATGTTTCTCTCACAGTTCCACAGGATGAGCAGGTTTTTGAGGAAGGATACCAGCGACTGACCACCTTCACCTCACAGCCTGCCAATGTCGCTTTGTACGTGAGTTGACGCCGGAATTCATACATGCCCACGTCGGCAATCGCTCTGCTCAACCTTCGGTTCTTGAGCATCCCTGAAATGTTCAAGTCTTCGATGACGATGCACGATGGGCGTTCAGCATCGGGCTTGGTTCTCGCCACGATCTGAGACGTTGCTTTGTGCAGGGCGTCACGGCGGATATTCGCTATGCGGGCATGCATACGGGACAAGCGGCGTTGCGCTTTCTTGCGGTTCTGGCTCCCCTTCACTTTACGGGAATGACGCCGTGAGAGCCGCCGTAAGGCGTTCAAGCGTTTTCTCAACGCCTTCGGATTCTCATGGGAGGTGCCATCAGAGCAGGTTGCCAGTGTCTTCATACCAAGATCAACCCCGATGATCGGACCTGTTGCCTGTGTTGGCTCTGCCTGTTCCTCATGGACACAAATGGCAACATACCACCTGCCAGCCTTTTCACTGATCGTAGCACTGCCGATCTTGGCATTCATGGGAAGATAGCCGTGTTCTTTGAGTCTGAGCAGTCCCATGCGTGGCAACTGAATCGCATCAGGATAGACGCGAATGGAGCCAGTGAAACGGCAGGAGCCTAACCCGCGTTTCTTGCTTTTGAACTTGGGATAGCCACACTTGCCTTTCCACTGTCCCTGCTTCTTGAGTGCCACCTTGCGAAAGAAGTGTTTGAAGGCATTTTCCAAATCTCGCAATGCTTCCTGAAAACTGCACTTGCTGACCTCATAGGCCCAGGGAATATCTGTCTGTTTGAGGGTGTTGATCTCGCGGTGCAAGTCTATGGCATAGGGCGTGGGCTGTCCTGCTTTGTACGCTTCCTGCTTGCGACGTAAGCCGTAGTTATACGCCCACCGTGAGGCTCCCACATGCTTGCGTGCAAGCGTCACCTGTGCATTATTCAGGTCCAGTTCCGCCCGATAGCCACGCTTGACGAACATCTACTTGCCCTCCTCACTCTGCATCACATGCTCCACACATTGCTTGATCTGTTGTGCGTACTTCCGTAATCTTATAGGGAGAGAATAGCACAAACATCCACAAACGTCCACACTTTGTTTAGCCATTCATTACCCCACGATCAGGGCCTGATTGGTAAGATCGCAAGCTATTAAAAGCAAGCGGGAACGCTGCTGCCGCAGCTAGTGAAACCGCTCCTGGAGTCATCGGAACTCCAGGAGCGGTTTCACTCACCAGCTTGAATGGCAAGCCGATAGGCATAGCGGTCAGGTGGGCGTATCGCTCAGGAAAGAGTCAGCTTCCCCTACTCGAACAAATGCGCCAATTGCTCTATATTTCTGGTAGCGCCTCTCAATCAACTCATCGATAGTGACCCCTTGCAGCTCATCCAGATGCATGAGCAACTTCTCTTTCAGGTACCCGGCAGCCAGGTGCGGGCTATGGTGCGCGCCACCGACAGGTTCCGGCACGAGATCATCAATGATCTTGGTACTGCACAGCTCACGCGCGCTAATGCGCATGGTATTCGCGGCCTCTGGAGCAAATGCCTTATCGCGCCAGAGAATGGAAGCTGCGGCCTCTGGAGCTGCCACCGTATAGACGCTGTTTTCGAGCATCAGCAACCGATCCGCGACACTGAGAGCAAGCGCCCCTCCACTGCCACCTTCACCAATCACCACCGAGATAATCGGCACGCGCAGCCGCGACATTAGCACCAGATTCGCCGCTATTGCGCCCGACTGACCATGCTCCTCATCCTCCAACCCAGGAAATGCGCCCGGAGTATCAATCAAACAGACAATCGGTATGTTAAACTTCTCTGCCATCGTCATCAAACGATACGCTTTACGATATCCTTCAGGATGGGGCATACCGAAGTTACGGTAGCGCTTCTCCTGCATATCATGGCCCTTCTGCTGACCAATAAACATCACCGTGTTAGTGCCCAATGTCCCAAGACCGCCCAGGACCGCGTGGTCATCAGCGAAGGCGCGATCACCGTGCAACTCCATAAAATCACTGCAGATTGCTTGCAGATAATCGGCGGTCGTGGGTCGGTCCGTGTGACGCGCAACCTGAACCGTTTGCCAGGAGGTCAGTTGCGCATAGATCTCCTTTGTCCGTGCCTGCAAATCGCTGATGGCTCGGTCCAACCTCTGCTGGGACGCCTCGTCGTTGCATTCCTGTTGTAAGGCTCGAATCTTCTCTGCGGCAGCTGCAAGTTCTTGTTCAAAATCCAGGTCGTAATGCATTTTTTCACTCCTGTTCTCCTATTCGAAACTATGCGAAAGCATTCTATTTTTAGCAGCAGACTACTTTGCTGCCGTACTATACGTCTGTTTGCGCCATATGCCCGCTTGAACGCACATACACAGCAAGCGTGAGAGCGTTTGTCGCAGCTCATGGCGAGGCACTACAGCATCGATCAAGCCGTGTTGGTAGGCAAATTCCGCGGTCACGGCATCTTTTGGCAACTGAATATGCATAAACTGCTCGATCACGCGCGGGCCAGCAAAGCAGACCAACGCGCCTGGTTCCGCCAGGATCACATCACCGAGCATCGCAAAACTGGCTGTGACACCTCCTGTTGTAGGATCGGTTAACAAGCTAAAGAACGGTAGTTTGGCTTCTCCTAGCTTTGCCAGGGCCGCCGAGGTTTTGGCCATCTGCATCAGCGAAAACAGCCCCTCTTGCATGCGTGCTCCTCCTGAGGCCGAGGCAATGAATACGGGGATATGCATCTCGATCCCCAGCTCAATCGCGCGTGTAATCTTCTCACCTACCGCTGCTCCCATGCTGCCACCAATGAAGTGAAAATCCATCACGGCAAGAGCGAGTGGCAGGGTATCAATCGCGGCGTGACCGATCACTACCGCTTCGTTCAGGTGGACCTTCTGCTGCTCTTTGGCCAATTTCTCCGCATAAACCTGCGTCTGGTTCACAAAGTGCAGCGGATCGGCGGAGGCTATATCGCTATCCACCTCAACAAAGCTTCCCGCATCCACCAGCATTTCAATGCGCTCATACGCAGTCAGCTTGAAATGATAGCCGCAATGCGAGCAGACTTTTAAATTTCTCTGGTAGTCTCGCTCATACATAATCTCCTTGCACTGCGGACACTTCACAGCAATATTTCTTGGGACGATAATCTGTGCCCGCTCTTCTATCTCTGTAGAGGCTAATACTCTACCTTCTGCTGCTGTCGTGACTCCTGGGAGCATATATCTCTCCTTGTCTCCTCTCTTGCGAGATCAATAGATCAACACGTATCAGGAACCTGCTACACATGCACAGGCTCATTGAGTGTCATTGCAACAGTATTGAGCTTCTCCAATGTATCTGCCGCGAACACTCGACTTGTGGGAGCAATCGAGCGCACCAGTCTGGTGAGCACTTGAGAAGCTCCTACTTCCACAAAGGTATCGCAACCGGCTGCCAGCAGTGTCTCAACGCACTGGACCCACTGGACCGGGTTGGTGATCTGGGCTGTCAATTCCTGGCGAATCTCGGCGCTGCTCGTTAGAACCGCGCCAGAAACATTGGCCACCAGGGGCAGCTGTGGCTCATACCAGCTCAAACGTTGCATCACTGAGGTAAGCGCGGACTGCACCGGAGCCATCAGTGCTGAGTGAAAGGCACCCCCCACCGGCAGGCGTATTGCCCTGACATTTTGGAATGTGCTTGCCGCTGCCATCAGCGCCTTAACCCCTGCCTCTACGCCGGAAACAACAAACTGTGTACGCGTGTTTTTATTGGTAATCGCGACATACTGTTCGCGCGAGATATCGGTACACAGGTCTTGCAAGTCTTCCGCCGCCAGCCCCACAACGGCTGCCATCGCCCCCGGCTGCTCCTGTTGTATCTCGTACATCAGCTTTCCTCTCTGGCTCACCAGATACAGCCCATCCTCATAGGAAAGCACGCCAGCTGCCACCGCCGCCGTATACTCGCCAAGACTGTGACCAGCCACCATATCAGCATAGAGGCCAAGTCGATGCGCATGCTCGGTCAAAGCCAGCGAGTGGGCAAAAAGCGCGGGTTGAGCAATCTGTGTCTGGCTCAACAGCTCAAGAGGCCCCTCCAGGCAATACCGTGTCACCGGCAAATCAGCCACCCCATCACTACTCAGCAGGTAGCGTGTAAACAATTCAGGATCTGTCTCCATAAGGTCACTGCCCATCCCAATCCTTTGCGAACCCTGCCCCGGATAAAGAAATGCCACTTTACTCAACGCTGTTCTCCTTTCTCAGGATCTCTATTCACTCTTCAGTTCTCTCTGCACTGGACCAGCCTGTGCGATGCAGAACGTGATTGTCTTACCTCCCGTGTACTTTTTTCTCCGCCCCACCCTGAGCATTAGTTGTAACACAATCATTGTCTATGGCATTAGTTGTAATACTTCCAGGTTGCCATTGAATTACTCTAGAAATAAGTCACGAATCGTGTATTTAAACAGAAAGAGAACTGCATAAACCAAAGAAAAGGTTCATGCAGTTCTCTTTCTGCTAGATCGCAAAAATGTAGATCAGCGTTTACATACGCAAAATTAGACCCACCCCCATCGCGTCGCTGCGATGGTTGTCCATTCCCTCAACTCTTTCTCCCAATACTCATCATCATCATCGTTGCTCCCCCTTTCGACCAGCGAAAATGTGGGATTTACCAGCGAGATGCAAACTTGCTGTACATCTTTGCCATCACTTGTGGTAAGGCCCTGACTGCCCGCGCTATCAACTTCTATCCCTCGATACATCCAACCCAGAGTATCAAGCAAGCTAAGAGTCAGAGACCGCTTCTCATAGAGAGCAATCACTGTTTGCTCAAACGTTGTATAGGTTGTTCTCGTTCTCATAGCAACGCTACCTTTCCATCGGCGCGTCCAAAGGCGTCGGCCAACAGAATTTCAAGACGCTCCCTTTCTTCTCTCGGTCTTCGTAGAAACCCGATGATGCTGCAACACCCAGTGGCGAACACTTGGTGGCGACGACATTCATGGCGTCCGCTTTAGCGCCTGTCTGCTCCAACACGG
>DASTZT010000431.1:0-3451 GCA_035764225.1 Ktedonobacteraceae bacterium | reverse complement strand
GATAGTTTTTATGTGGGAACTCCCTATACCTTTGTCGTCACCAACAAAGGAAGCTATCCGCAAAATTTCATTATTCGGCAGCGGGTCAGTGGTCCGACTACCGCTCCCCAGCCGAAAGAAGGGATACTTTATATCGTCGATGCCCCAAAATTGAAGCCAGGAACCACGCAAACGTTTACGTATCAGTTCCCGCTCTCAGCAGAACAAACCCAACTCCAATTTACGACCCACCTGGTCGATTCACGAGCGGCGGAAAATCACATTCCGATTAAGGTTGTAAGCAAAGGCAGCGCCATGCTTTGGCAAAACAGGGCAGTGGATGAAAAAGTTGTCTAGGATGTGATATGCTTTTTGCATGATAACGCAACATGTTTTTGAAGGCCAGGATGTGCCGGAGCGTTTCCGTGATATCCTTCCAAAGCGAGAAAAGATTGGAAGGGTATGTTATGTCTGAGTTCAACTTCAGGTATTGTCCATTGTGTGCAACTGCTCTCATCGAGAAAGATATTGGTCATGTTCGCCGTCCTGCCTGCCCGGCCTGCAACTTTGTTCAGTTTCTTAGCCCGAAATTGGTCGTGGTTGTGGTGATCCAATATATGGATAAGCTGTTGCTCGGCAAGCGCAATATCGAACCAGGCAAAGGATTGTGGAATTTCTGCGGGGGATATGTTGATCTGGGCGAGACGGTCCAGGAGGCGGCCATTCGTGAGGTCAAGGAAGAAGCCAACCTGGATGTACAATTGGGCGATCTGATCGGTATCTACAGCGGTGGAGAGGGGTCGCACGTCATCATCGCCTATCAAGCGAGTATGCTCAGCCACCAGATAAGTAATTTAGCCGCGCAGCATGAGGAGGTGAGCGAGCTTGCTTTCTTTGCCTGGGAAGAATTGCCAACGTTCGCCTTTTCCGTCGATCAGGAGATAGTGCGCGATTGGAAAAAACTCAATAGCTAATGACATCCTGGATACGCAAACGTCTCGTGACCTGACCGCTGCTATTGAGCGTTTCCGCGATACCCTCCCGAAGCGAAAAGACTGGATGGATCTGCCCATGTGAACCTAACCACAATGCTGCTGTATAATTATTTTTGCTCAATCACGCCAGACGACGGATCAAGAGGTCTCTGGAGACCAGAAATAGGAGCTGAATAGACAATATTCGCGAAATCCCAGGCGGCGATACAGATTGAGTCCCATCGGGGTTGATTGCAAGATCCCGATGCGGTAGCCTTGCCTACGTGCTTCTAACAACGGAATCACTGTCAAGGCGCTCCCTATCCCCTGTCGGCGGCCTTCAGGGAGCGTAGCTACATTGTAAATGCCTGCCACGCCGCCTCCAAGAAAGAGCAACGAAGTAGCTATCGGCTCACCGTCTAGCTTGCCAAGATAATAATGTACGTCGGGGGTATCTTTGAAAGTGTGTCTGGCTACAACGTCCAGCAGCAGTGATAGTACCTTGTCTGGTATCTCAGAGCCAACTGTCATAATGCGAAGCCAGGTTTTCAGCATTTCGCTGTCGTGGACACGCTCGACGGTCAGGTGTGGTGGCAATGGCGGTTGCTTGCTCAATGAATGTAGATCAACTGCCATTCCAGGCGCATCGTCACGCATCCAACCATGCGACTGAAGATAGTTCCCCAGATCCGTTGGGTAGGTAGATGGACCGACTAACCAGGCCAGAGGTATGCGAGGCTGTGTAAGTTGTTTGAGCCGCTCCTCAAAAATTTCGTTGATGCGGTCGAAGGGAAAGTGAGCGCGGGCAATGCCATTTGCCATGTGAAAAGGCATACCTGAGAAAAACCACAATAGTTCTGCCTCATCGTGAATCTCTGCCCCTAACACACGGCCCAGTCGTATCCATGCTTCATGGACATTGGTTTCCATTGCTGGAAGTAAGGATGCAATCGAGAAATCTTCCAAAATATCACCCATGACGTGCTGCTCCTTCTCGCCTTCTGGCGTCGTGTAGCTATAGTTTTTTCTCCTCTGGCGATATCATAACCCCTTTTCCCTGACAACCATTGTCAGCATATCAACATAAAGGGGCTTCTCCAACCAGCGTCTCAGACTGCCCATAGCGAGCATGTTGCAAGAGGGTGCGGGCGATAATCAAGCCGACGAGCAATAGTGCGGCGATAAGCAAAAAAGCGATGGACAGTGCCGCGGTGAAAGAGAGTTTCAGCGTCTGGAGGTCTTGTAGAGTAACGCCCGGCGGCAGTTGACGGGTGAGGATGTAGGTGGGTAATGCGCTCTGGAGCTGCTCCTTTGTTATCTGAATACCACGCGCTGCCAGGCTAGTTGTCACTTTGTTGTAAGTTAAGGGCGTGATGACGGCGGTGAGAATGGCGATGCTGACCGTGCCTCCAAGCTGTTGCATCGTGCTCAGGATGCCAACCGCCTGATCTCTATTCTGCGCAGGTGCGGAGGCGATCAGATCGGTCGTGGTCGGGGTAGTGTTGAACGCGATGCCGCTGCCAACCATGATGTAAGCAGGCAGTAGCCACCAGTACGATTGCTGAGGAAAGCCCAGGATGGCAAGCCAGAGAAAGCCCAGCAGGGCCAGCCCTATGCTCAGTGTGGCAACAAAGCGGATGCCTCTGCGGTGGTATAGTTTTCCAGTGCGTGGAGAGATCAGCATCAGCATTTGGGTGCAAGGGAGCGTGGCAATGCCCGTAAGCTGCGGCGTAAAGCCTAACACCTCTTGCACAAAGATGGGAGGATATACCGCCATACCGAAGAGGGCGAAGCGCATAATGAACATAATCAAGCTATTGCCCAGGAAGTTGTGGTTGCGAAACAGCGTAAAATCGAGCAGCGGCTCCTTGATGCGACGCTCTATCATAACGAAAACAGCCAGGCAGACGAGGCCCAGTGTTAGTATTCCCAGAAAGGCGGGCGAGGTGTGGCCCCAGTCGTCGCTTTGCATCAAAGCAATAATCAGGGCGAGCAGACCGACCATCAGTAAGATCAGCCCAGCCCAGTCAATCTTGTCCTGTCTCCGCTTTTCGGCAGGAGGAGCGTAGAGCGTGATAAGGAAGATCGCAAGGCCAATTGGCAGATTCACATAGAAGACCCAGCGCCAGCCGAAAAATCCTGTCAGTGAACCGCTCAGGATTGGGCCAAGCACCACCCCCGCCGCTGATACTCCAGAATAGATACCCAGCGCCTTACCGTGATCTCTGCTAGAGAATGTATCGGTGATGATGGTCTGCGAGGTGGGAGCGATCAACGCCGCTCCCAGGCCCGCAACAGCCCGAAAAGTAATGAGCATGATCCCGCCATTGGCTGCACCACACAGCACTGAGGCTCCAGTAAAGATGATGATCCCACTGAGAAAGATGCGTCTGTGCCCTACAATGCTGCTCAGATGTCCGGCGGCTGCGATAGTTACCGCCAACGTCAGTAAATAGGCATTGATGATCCAGGAGCGCCCACTGGCCGTCAGGTCCAGA
>DASTZT010000430.1:0-5035 GCA_035764225.1 Ktedonobacteraceae bacterium | reverse complement strand
TGCAACTTTTGTAGCACATCGCCTGATTGCGCCAGCTCCAGTTCAATGACGCTGCCACCATAGAGATGTTTGAGATGATCGGGAGTATCAACAACGATCAATTTTCCGTGATCGATAATGGCTAAGCGTTCGCACAAAGCCTGAGCCTCTTCAAGATAATTGGTGGTAATCAAGACGGTCTTGCCCTGATCGCGGAGCGCGAGGATGTAGTCCCAGATGGCGCGACGGGCCTGCACATCAACGCCCAGCGTCGGCTCATCCAGATAAATAAGCTGCGGATCGTGCAGCAAAGCTCGCCCCAGAGCTAAGCGCCGTTTCATGCCGCCGGAGAAGGTGCCGACGCGTGAATTTTTGCGGTCCAGCAACTGCACCAGTTCTAGCATCTGCGTGATGCGTTGTTTTTTCTCGCGGCGCGCAATGCCAAACAGATCGGCATGAAAATCCATGTTGTCCCACGCCGTCAACTCCTCGTAGAGCGCCGTCTCCTGGGGAACGGCTCCGAGAATTTGACGCACGCGGCGCGCATCCTGGCGTACGTTATAGCCCATGACGGTCACTTCGCCGCTAGTGGGCACGCTCAGACCGCTAATCATATTGAAGGTCGTTGTTTTGCCAGAGCCATTCGGTCCCAGCAAGCCAAAGATTTCGCCCTGCTTCACCGTCAGCGAAAGGTGATCGACAGCCGTAAACGTGCCGAACGTTTTGCAGAGATCTTTCATCTCAATTGCCGCTACGCTCGTCTGTGCTGGTCGTTCATCATCTGTTTCTACACGTAGAATTTCTCGGTTCACGCAGCCATTTCTCCTCTTCTTCATTAATTTTCCTGCCTGGTAGATAGGCAAGTTGAGTATAAAAAAGGACTCTGAACTATTGAAACGAATCTTATGTCGATCTGTTCTGATGAGGAGTACTTTTTATGGGTATGGTGAGCGGTAGGGACTGTGCCTTCTGGCTAAAACAACGCCAGATCAGCTTTTCAGTCCCCATGAGCGAGCGCGGCGGCGTGCCTTCTGCGCTTCTGCCAGATTGCCAAGCGATTCGTGAACTTCGGCTTTGAGCGCCCAGGCGCGGGTGTAGTTCTTATCCATCTCGGTTGCTTCGTTCAGAGCTTCCAGAGATGCGCGATTGTGGCCAAGACGAATCAGCGCCTCCGCCTTATTGCACCAGGCGACGGCGCTCCGTGAGTTAATCAGCAACGCCTGAGTATAAGCCTCAACAGCGCCCACAAAGTCGCGCAGGGAGGAGCGAGCATTTCCCAGGCCGTTCCACGCTTGAAAGCTTTTGGGATCGTACGTCAAGGCTTGCTCGTACGAATTGAGCGCCTGCTCCGGCATATTCAGGTCGAGTTGCGCATCCGCTTTGCCGTTCCAGGCCGCGACATAATGTGGATCGAGCTTAAGCGCACGCTCAAAATGCACCAGGGCTTGCTGGTAGCGTTGCAGGCGGTTGAGGACCAGCCCGGCACTGACCCAGGCGATAGCATTGGCCGGATCAATGCCTGTGGCGTGCTGGAACGCCTCCAGAGCCTTGCGATAATTGCCCTGATTATACAGCGCCGTCCCTTTGCCATTCCAGGCGTAAAAATTGTCCGCATCGATGCGCAACGCCTCTTCGTACGCTTGCAACGCCTGAGCATACTGTTGCAGCTTCAGAAATTGATCTCCCTCGCGGCACTTCTCATTGATGCTGCTGGTAACGGACGTAGAGCGGGAGGGAGGAAGAGATTGATAATTAACTCCACTATTTTTCCCTGAACTGACCGCGCTGTTTTTCTCCGGCTTCGTTGAGATAACGGGAGGCGTACCTCCTGTGGCACCGCGTATATTCGGGGTGGAGCGAAAATCTGCTGAACTCCTGGCGTTGCCCTGGAGGGGGGGAACACGAATTTTCGCGGTCGGGCGAAAGGTAAAGTCGAAGGCGCGCATAAAATCCTGCATATCTGTAAACCGATCTTCCGGGCGGGTCGCCAACGCACGTTGCAGCACGGCATCCAACGCGTGGGGCAGTTCAAGATTGAGCGAAGATACCGGCGGGATTGTGCCCCCAAATGGGTCGAGAGGGTGGTAGCCTGTGAGCATCTCGTAGAGCACGATGGCGCTCCCGTACTGATCGCTGCGTGGATCAACAATACCGCTTGTCTGTTCGGGGGCCATGTAACCCACTGTGCCACGCACCGTCACTGTTTTGCCGACCAGCGCCCCAGGCTCTAGAGAACGGGCAATACCGAAGTCTGTAATCACCAGGCGGCGGTCCTCCTGGTGAATCAAAATATTTTCGGGCTTGATATCCCGATGGATCACCGGGCGCGGGCGCGTATGCGCATAGGACAACGCGCTCGCCAACTGATGAAAATTATGGATCGTCTCCTGAACTGGGAGCGGTCCATTGGCCTGGGCCAGCCGGGTACGCAGCGAGCCTGCGGTATAAAGCGGCATGACCAGGAAAACGCAGGGGCCATCCTTGCCATAGTCGAGGATAGGTGCGATATTAGGATGATCCAGCGTGGCGGCTATGCGTGCCTCGCGTAAAAAGTGTTCGCGTTCGCTTGTCGTAGTCTTGCTAGGAAGTAGCACCTTAATCGCGATGCGGCGCGATAGGTTTTGATCTATTCCCCGGAATACCGCCGCGTATCCACCTTTACTGATTAACGCTTCCACCACGTAGCGTCCAGCCAGCACAGTGTTCAGCAATGGCAGCGCACACGCTCGACAAAACAAATCGCTGTCCCGATTATCATAGCCACAATCAATTTGATCGGCGCAGCGTCGCATTCCCTCCTCCGAGTCGTAAGGACACCTCTGGCAGGTGCCGTGTGTAGGGGCACCCTTCTGGCACCCGCCTGTTGTGCATAGCAACCATCCCGGATTGTTTCCCCCTCGCTCTGTGTTTTAGTAAAGCGCAACCCGTCGGGCTATGCACGATAACTATCTACTATATGCACGTCGTAGACGGTACGAACGATGCTAGAGCGTTTTGCCCTGGTTGGTCTGTTGGTCCAATGTGCGTGCCCACTCCTGGCTTGAAATTGCCTCCTGTTTTCTCCCTAGCTTCTCCAACACGACCGCCTTGTTATACCACGCGTCAGGTTCATCTGGAGCGAAAGAGGTTGCTTGATCGAACGCTGCCAATGCCTCGTCAAGGCGGCCCAGGGTAAAAAGCGCCAACCCTTTGTTGTTCCAGGCTGCGATATGATGCACATCAAGGGCTAAAGCATGATCGAATGCGACCAGCGCCTCTTCATGTCGTTTCAATTCGTGCAGCAAACTCCCTTTATTATACCAGGCAGAGATTAAGCCGCTATCATACTCAAGCGCCCGATTGTATGATGCCAACGCGTCTTCGTACATGCGTAGGGCAGCCAGGACGTTGCCTCGATTATACCACGCTCCCGCCAGACTTGAATCGAGTCTGAGCGCGTGATCGTAATCCTTGAGAGCTTCGACGAAACGCTGTAAATCGCGCAGGTCGTTGGCTTTATCGAACCAGAAGATGGCATTTTGCGGTGCCAGCTTAATGGCTTGCTCGTGAAGCGGTAGAGCCTCTTCCGGTTTTTTCAGCCGCCGCAAAATGTTGCCTTTCGTGTCCCATAGTGAGCCTTGATGGTTATCAATTTCGAAGGCCCGATTGATCGCAATGAGCGCCTCGTCATAGCGGTGCAAGCTGAACAGCGTGTCGCTCATTGCCTGCCAGATGGTGCATTGCCGGGGATCAAGCATGAGCGCCTTATCGAAAGCGATCAGGGCGTCCTCGGCCTGATTGCGCTCCGCCAGGGCCATGCCGCGTCCACTCCAGGCGTAGACATAGTTGGGATCGCAGGTCAGAGCTTGCTCATAGCAATACATCTCCTCATCAAATTTGCGCAACTCGTGAAGCGCACTGGCCCGCGAGGTCCACAGTTCCGGGTCCTGGGGACGCAATGCCAGGGCCTGCTCATAGGCTTTAAGAGCTTCTTCTGGCCTCCCCAGGTGAAGAAGGGTGATCCCTTTGCCGATCCAGGCGTCAACCGCGCTCGCATCTTGCCTGGTGGCCTGCTCGTACGCAGCTAACGCCTCTGGATAATTCCCCTGTTCGTAGGCCATGTTACCGCGCGTTAGCCAGTCTCCTTGCTGTGGCATAGCGCGAGCCTGGGGAGGCAATTGTTTATAGATGGCAGGGATGCCTATCACGGTGGCGGCATTTTCATCTTCATCATCAATATCGATGCTATGACCAATCTGAGAGGAGGGGACGATATTGCCATCTATACGCGTCACCATGCGAGCGAGTTCGGCACGCTGCTCGACGAGCCTGGCTTTCAGTTCAGATTTTACCAGGAATACAACCGGTCCATCCTGCCCAAAGTCGGTCACGCGAATGCTGCCAGGCTCGGTGACGCGGGCAGAGAGCGAGGCGGCTGTCTCGGCATCCTCCAAAAAATTTGCTCGCTCTTCATCGCTGGTTGCTTTCGGAATAATCGTGCGAGCCGTCACCAGTTGGCCTCCATGACGGTCAATTGCCCGCAAGGTAACAGTAGTGCGATCCTTTGTGATAAGATCCTGTATTTCGTAGCGTCCTTGTAGAAATGTTCCACGTAGAGGTATGCCACAGCTTGCACAAAAACGTGCTCGTTCACGGTTGTCAAATCCGCAGCCCTCTAAATCTAAACACTTCCCCATAACCGTCCGTCCTTCCTCCCTGGCCGCCTTGCCGCCAGCCTGAGCACAGCTAGCCTGCCTTGCCGAGCGACTGAGCGAAGCTAGCCTTCCTTGCAGCCAGCCTGAGCGCAGCTAGCGCGGAGCAGCGTTGGCTGGCTGGATACCAAGACAACGACAGTGGCGTTGTCGCTCGGAATTTCAAGGCTCCGCCAGGAGCGCGTTGGCTGGCGGAATTGCAAGACCTACGTATGTTTTGTACGTTTTTCCAGCATTGTTTTCCCTACTGTAGCGAAAGTGCCGCTACTTTGTCAATATTGCGTGTGTATTCCAGGCTTTTTCCAAAGTCATCTGGTTGTAGCGTGCTACGCGCCTGCGGCGCGCTTGGAGAGAGTGATTGAGAT
>DASTZT010000429.1:0-3955 GCA_035764225.1 Ktedonobacteraceae bacterium | reverse complement strand
CAATACGGCGGGAATGAAGATGCCAGGTTGGCTGGCTCCTGCTAAGAGCGCATCGACAAAACCTGTGGCAAAGCCCGCAATCTTCGCGCCCATAGCTGTAGGGAGTAAACCTGTAATGGAATGTAACAGCGCAATAGCTCTGCTGCGCTTCCAGGCTGCCAGCATGACAAAGAAGATCAGGCCAATGAGCAGCCCACTGACGGTGCCAAGCACAAGCCAGAGCTTAAGATCCATCTGGATGCCAAGCAACGGCACGATTGCCATAATGAAAAGGGCGGGCAGGAGATCAAGCGCCTTGTCCATTGCAACCGTCGGCAGGGATTGGCTGATGGGAATCCTGGCGATACGTTTGAGCATCAAGCTCTTGGCCACTTCTCCCCCACGAATAGGCAGCAGAAAGTTGAGGAAAATGCCCACCAGGAAGAGTTGAATAGCTTTGAAGGTGCTGACCTGGCCTACCGGATTCAGGAAGAGCTTCCAGCGTATGCCACGAATGCTAAATGCGCCAAGAAAGGCCAATCCCGAAAGCAAGGCGCAGGTGATGCCGCGAGGCGTTGCCAGATTTTGTCTGAGCACATTCATAGTTGTGGAAATGTCTACGAATTTAGTAATAAGGAAAAGGAGCGCGATACCGAAAGCAAGCCCGATAGAAATTTTGATCGTTGGTGTACGAAAAAGCTTTTTCCATTGTAGTGATTGATGGTTGAATTGCATGCTAAGCCTCACAATATTGTTTGCTGTTATATATGAATGACATAAGCAGTAATCTGAATTGTTGCTGGAAGGCGGCATTATTTAGAGGTATCCGTGCTTTTGATACCATGCCGCTGTCTGTTTCATTCCTTCTTCTAACCCCACTTCAGGTCTATAGCCAAGCTCTCTGCTGGCGGAAGCAATCGAGTACGAACGGCTTTGTGTCAAGAAGGCGACGCGGCTACGCGTCAGGGGTGCGCGTTCCCCTTGCAGGCCGGGAGTAATGGAAAAAATATCTGAGGCGAGATTAGCCAGCCAGAGCGGAATGCTGCTGCCGGGCAGTGTTGTATTCAGGGAATGGGCTATTACGGTGGCGAGTTCGCGCACGGTGATGGAGCGTTCGCCTGCGATATTGTAACAATGTCCGATGGCTGCGGGCCGCTCGGCGCAGAGCTGAAGGGCTGCGGTCATATCATCGATATAGACCGGATGGAGCCGCGCCGTTCCTCCATCGATGACGCGGAATATGCTCTTTTTAATCGCCACAAAAAAGCCGAGTAAATGTAGGTCGCCTGGACCATAGACCAGGCCGGGCCGCACGATGCTCACCGGCAAACCGTGCTCTCGATACGCCTTGAGGGCAAGCAACTCTCCCTGGAGCTTTGTGGCTTCGTACGGGTTGGTGGGTGCAAAGGGCGCGTTTTCGGCAGCTGGGAGCGGGCCAGTGACTCCATAGACGCCAGTAGTGCTGCAATGCACGATGCGCCGGAGCTGGCTCTGTCCCTGGCAGGCGGCGAGCAAAGTACGCGTGCCCTCAACATGCGTTTGCTGATATAAGGCGCTAGCAATGCTCGGATGGTAGAGGCGACCTGCCAGGTGGTAGATGATGGTTGCACCATCTACCGCCTGTTGCACCTGATGTGGATCGGTAATCTCACCCTGGATTGTTGTAACGGCCTGACCAAATTGTGTTTTTACTTTCTGCGCATCACGCGCCAGGATACGAACCTGCTGGCCCTGCTTGAGCAGTTGCAGTACCAGGGCCGAACCGAGAAATCCTGTCGCTCCTGTTACCAGTATGGTCATTTTCTTGCTCCTGAGTAGCCTTTGACGCTAATAGCGCGTTCTGGGCATGCCTGATAACAAAGCAGGCACCGCTGGCAGGCGCTATAGTTAATTTTCAACGTTTTCAGGTCGATGACGGCGGGTAATGGGCAGGCATCGACGCAGACGCCGCAGTGGGTGCAGTGCTCTGCTTTGATTTGTGGCCGCGTTCCCACCAGCCCCGTACTATAGAGCGCGGTACAGAGATGGTTCCCCCGTTTAGCCAGCCAGGTGTAAGGATAATCCAGGGGATACATCAGCCAGAAGATAAAGCGATAGAGCGCCTTCTGCCGGGGTAGGCGAAACTTTTTGATGACCCCAACGTCTTCGCCGACACATTGCCAGAACGGCTGACCCGTTTGTTCCAGAGCTAAGCGCAGGTGTGGAATATCGTGCGGTTTGACGCCGACGACCTGGCAGCACATTACGTCAACCGCGAGGCTATCGCGTCCGCCAACCAGCACCTGTAAATCGGCTGCGTCGCCGTAGAGGGGTCCGTCTCCGTCCTGGCCCACGCTACCATCGACAATGTTCAGATCTGGTTTGAGGCCAAGATTCATATCGACAATGCTCTGATCGATGCCAAAGGTATGCATGCTGCGGCGGTCGGGTCGCGGTAATATGCCCATGAGATTTTTCATGCTCAGGGTCATGGTTGAGACGACATGGGTTTTAAGTACTGGCAGGTTGATCAGCCGCGCATCTTCTAGCAGGCGTGGGACGTGAAAGCGCCGGAGTTTTTTCGCGCCTGCTGGCTGAAGCACCATCCAATCGACCTCCCCTCCTTCAGGATCGATGCGCAAGATACGAATACCGTTCTGTTGGCAAAATGTTTCCACGCCCAGGATCGTATAGGTGGCCTCGCGGTCAAACTCCGTTCCAGGCGTCTCGCAAAGAACTGGCTCCGCACCACAGGCGCGCACCTCTTCGGCGACCGCTTTCAGCAGGGCAAAGCTGGTCGTTGAGCCGGTGGCTGCGCCGCGACCAGCGACAAAATTTGGTTTCAGGATGGCAAATTTCGCTCCTCGTATCACCGCTTCCATGCCGCCAAGTTGTGCGATAAGACGATGAGTCGCGACTTCGACGCCGTCAAACGTCCGTGTAAGTGCAACGGTAGCGCCGTCGCGCTGGGTTCCCAACATATTTTTCTTATCCTTATCGGTATAAATGAGACTGGCAAAAGCATTTATTGAGCAGTTTGGGGCTTCGTGGGAAGCTGCGGGTCGGGCAATTGCGTCCGGTGTTTTACCTGGTAAATGCTCAGGACAAGCTGCTGATCGTGGTCAGCGGCGCTGAATTGTGCCTGGAGCTGCGCATGGGCCAGGGCATCTTTGATAATCTGGAACTGCGTTCCTGAGCTATTGATGTCATCCAACATTTCAGAGTCGGCCACGATATAGTCGATGCGATCCCAGTTATTCTGCAATATCTTGCTATACAATTCGGGATCGGTGGCAACGTTAAAATAGATATGAGCATAGGGGAACGGTGCTCCATTTCCTACTCCCAGGCCGCCCGGTTCGCGCAGATCCATATAAAGGTAGCTATTAATCACCACAAACGCGTTGTGCGGGATATGATCGCGAATCCATTGCATGGCATCGGTCTGCGCAGACGTGGGGTGTTGGGTGAAAAGATCGTGTGAATGAGCCAGGTCGTATGGAATGATCGAGGCAATTACCGCGCAGATCAGGATCACTCGCACCAGCTGCTGGCGTGTTCGTTTGCCGAGCCAGTTTGCAAGCGTATGCATGGCGAGAGCAGTGTTGATGGCGGTCAGCGCGATCAATGGGATAAAGTAAAAGGAGAGCACGATACCGCCACGCAGCAGCAAGACCCAAAAGCTGATACCGAGCAAAGCAACCATCAACTGCTTGCGGTTCCACCAGCCGACGACCAGGTTGAAGATGAGGGTAACCACACTGAAGATGGTGAGTGGAGTATCGCCCTGGAGCCAGTTATGCCAACTGGTGGCGAGATTACCCTGGTTCTGGCCTCTTTGTACCTGATCTAGCAGCGTTTGCAACATGCTCAGGTGCTCGTGATGATCCCAGGGGAGATGCCAGGAATAAGGAAAAAGCTCTCCTTTCAGGATTGCCATGAGCACAAAGCTTGATACGATGGCGATGACGATGTAGGTAAAGGCCACCAGCACAAA
>DASTZT010000428.1:0-6431 GCA_035764225.1 Ktedonobacteraceae bacterium | reverse complement strand
ATATCGCCTGTAGGATGAGCAATGGGAGAAGCATGCTGTTGATAGCATCGTCCTTCGTGTACATCAGTATGGAGCCAGAGCAAAATGGCTCCATGCTACTCGTTATGCGACTCAGCACTTGATGGAAACAGCGTAGCGATTGCCTGTGATGCTGCGTGCTGAGCCGCAGTTTTTTTCGTTTTCCCCTCTGCTGCTATGGCGATTTCTCTGCCATTGAGCGTCATTACCATGCAGGTGCAAAGAAACGTTGCCTCATTTGGCGGACCTGATTGCTGGTAGGTGTAGCTCACACTATTGATTTCCTGCTTTTGTGCCATTTCATAGAGGATGCTTACGGCTGGCTTGTCTGCTCTTGCTGAAGCCACGATGCGCCTTGCCTCTGGTTGAGCGATCTGCTCGCGTAAGCTTCTGGCAGCTTCCTGCTCTGCCTTTGTTTTGGTGGTGCCGGTTCCCGTCGCGGCGTATACTCTCCCCTCAATGGTCATGGTCGCTTCTATGGTAAAGATTGGCGCATGGGGTGGTCCGATGCGCTCGCTTTCGCGAAATATTGGCTTGCTCCAACGTTGTGCCTGGGCCAGTTCTAAGAGGCGTCCTTTCTCATTGGAGGAGGCAGAAAGGCTCGCGGTTGGTGAATCCTGAACATTGGCAGCAATGGAGGGAGCAGAAAGAGGCTCTGGCACAGCAGTATAGTCGTGGAGTTCGAGGGTTGCTGATGAGCTGTCCTGGTTGGCAAGCTTGCCCACGATCTCTAGCAGTGCATGTTGCTTAGCCTGATCTTTTTGGGCTGCGCTATGAAGCGAAGAGTGATAGCGTTGTCCATCAACCAGAGCGGTTGCGCTGGCTTGAAAGATCCGCTGATGGTCCTTCCCTGTAGGGGTGATCTTGTAGTGAGGAGCTTCCCAGCCATGTTGTTGCTGTCCCATTTGATAGATGCTGATGGCATGGTGAGGATGCTGTGCAAGCCATTGCAGCGCGGCCCGTTTGACTCGGTCCCACTCCTCCCCGCTATTCTGGAAGCGAAACACGAGAGTAAAAATGTCATGAACCGAAAGCTGCTGCTGGTCAAATCGGCGGTATATTTCCTGCTCAATGCCTGGTGAGAGCGCATGTTCTTCTGCCGCCATTTTGAGGGCGCTATGAAACGTGCGGGCATCAAGATGGGCGAGTGGTCTGCCAGCACCTGTTGCTGCCTGCTCTCCTTGCATCATGGCCCGGCGGATGGGCTCCTGGTATTCGGTCAGAAAATGGGCGCGTTTGGCGTCGCGTATCTTATCTTCCTCGGCATTGATATGTGCTGCAATGGTCTCAAGATCGCTGCTGGTATAAGGCAGAGGCTCCTCGTTCAAAACGGCATGCAGGATGCGCTGGTTCACCAGATCGGGATAACGGCGCAGTGGCGAGGTCATATGGAGATAGGCTGGCAGATTTAAGCCAAAATGCCCTGCGACCTGTGGCGCATAGCGTGCTCGCTCCATCGCCAGATTCACGGTTGTGCGCACCTGGTCCAGGCGGGCCAGCTCCGGCTGTGTGACGGCTGTCGTAATCATCTCCAGTAACGTTGCACGTTCCGGGGCAATCGCTTTGGCCGCATGGTTCCGATAGAGAGCTGGTAATCCTTTCTGTGCAAAATAGAGCGCTAGAGACTGGTTGGTTAAAATCATCCATTCCTGAATAATGATCTGAGCTTGATGCCTCTGGCCCTCTGGCAGCCGGATGAGCGAACCTTCTTCCGTCGTGGCCCAGCCAGCATGCAGATCGTAGAGGGCGAGGGCACCCTTTGCTCTGCGCGCTTGCAATAATCCCCAGGCGAGGCGATAGGCATCTTGCAACATGGGGGCAAACGTGCTGCGAGGGTGCTTGATCTCCTCATCAACTTCCTCATAATGGAAACGTCGCTCACTACAGAGGGATGTGCATTGAATCTGTGGCTCTCCAATGCGCAATTGCTCATCAAAGGGAAGAGAAATGGTCATCGTTGGCCGGAGTTGCCCTGCTAACAGGCTGAGTTGCTCTTCCGAGAGTTTCCGGGGGAGCATCGGCTCGTTTCTTTCGGCGTAATAGCGGGTAAAGGAGCGCTGGAATGCCTCTTTATCCAACTCCGGCGTCGTATGGGGCGTGATGAGCGAACCAACATCGGCAATGCTGATATGCAACTGGTATCCCCCGTGCGGCTGATGCTCAAGCCAGAAGGCATCGTCCAGATCTTTGGAATAGGGACCATCAATCGTGATGCCTTTAACGGTGACCCTCTTTCGCAGTTCGGTTGGCGCGTGTTGGGCGATCCTGGTTGTTTCTCGTAGCGCGGCTCGTGTAAACGTTGGATATGGCTGCTCTTCCATAGCCCCTGCTTCCCCTCTATCATGGCTCACTGACGCTTTTAGATCAAAAATGCTGGAAGTACTTGTAGCATAACATTCCCACGAGCCTGTTCGCAAGCATGAAGCAGGATGCTGCTCAGCGCCAGGAGCATAATCCATCACCAGAAACGGAGTAGAGCGTTCGATTCTACATTCACGCTGTTCATTGTTCTGGTATTTCTGAAACAACAAAGCATGAACACTCTCTGAACATCAAAAGTTTACCTTTACCTCAGGAAGCAAAAAACACTTTCGCCAACAAATTCTCTTTGGAGAAAGTGGAGAAACGTTCCTCGCTTTAGCAGAGGAGTCTGGAGTAAACATACCATGAATTGCACGCTTCTTTGCCTGTATTTCAGATCAGTTCCATTCTGGCACAAGATCCTTGTACTACTATTTTTCCTGTGCATTCTTGTACTCTTTCTGCTGACGTTGACAAACCTCACCGGGACTCACTTCCTGGCAGTGGGCGCTACAGGGCTACCACCATATACCGACCCAGGCGGTGGTGGGCCCTGGTAGACCATAATCACCTTGACCACGCTGAGAGTTTCTCTACGGAAAACGCATGAAGGAGAGGGCATGTCCTGGCAAATCATTAACGAAATACTGGGGTTAGCGGCTACTGATAAGCAATTTGCACAGGAGTTGCTCATCGATCCTGTAGGTGCAGTCGTAAAACGCGGGTATCGTCTGACAGCAGAGGAACAAGAAGCCTTCCGACGCAGCGCTGGTGGAGCGATTGATACCTTCAGCCAAAATTTACTCTATCACCTTTCTCAGAAGCCTGAAGCTTCTGATGAAAATTCCCCACCTATCTCATGAGCGGCCTGATAGTTTTCGCCTGCAGCAACGGATTATCCTGAATCAGGCGGATAAAGGAATAATAGATAGTAGAGTTACAACAGTCGCAAGACCACTCAAATAGCCATTCAGCTTCCCTGGATAAGCCGTTGATAAAATTTCTGTAGCAAAGGAGCGGGAGAGAGAGCCAGTTCATGCTCGATTGTCTTGGCATAACGCTGATACTGCCGGACAGCCAGGCTCCTCTTCCCAAACCGGACATAGCAGCGCATCAACCCATAATGTGCCTCTTCGGAACAGCTATCGACTGCCAACATCTGTTGCCAGTGAGCCATGCTTTCCTCAATATGATCGTCTTCCCAGGCTATACGAGCCAGTTCACGACGCGCCTCCATATACTGTTGACGCAACTCCTCGCGCCTACCTATACACCAGTTACTATAAAAAGCCTGGAGGTAATCCCCACGATACAATTCAATCATTGACTGAAAAGAGGCTTTTGCGCTCTCTTTATCAGCATTTACCAGCGCTTCTTTTGCTTCCAGATAGTGACACTGAAACTGCTCGACATCATACCAAACTTCATTTTCATACAGTACATCTAGATTCAGGCTATAGAGCCCTTTCTGGGATGTGACGCATTCTTTCCCGATGATTTTACGTAAATAATGCAAGGCAGAGCGGAACGTTTGATCTACATACTCTTCGTCCGTCGGCCAGAGAGCCTCGATGAGCTGCTCTTTGCGAATAGGCTTTTGATATTCGAGCAAGAAATAGCACATTTCCATAGAACGTGCCATATGCCAGTGGGTAACTGGCGAGCCATTGATTGAGATGACGGACTCACCGAAAGCCTGGATAGATAGCCTTGCTTCCCTGGCAATAGGGCTGATACGCTCCAATCGTTCCCGCATAGAGAGGCCGTCTTGTTCCTTTTCTCGCAATTGGGCAGGCATGGTTTGCCAATCATCCATACAGGCGTGATTCGCAAACGTTTGTACCATCTGCCAGACATCGGGGAAACGGCGCAGTTCTATCAAGGGAACATGCACGAAATATCCTTGAGTGACCGCCTGCACGACTTTTGCCATCGAAGCTTCCATTTCAACATGCCGCTGGAGCTTATATTGGCAAACGCTCATGCGTATCAAGCATTCAATGTACATCCGCTTCAGCCCCATCTTTTGAGCTTGAGGCTCAAGCGCCTGTAGACAGAGGAAAGCGCGCTCCACCTCATTCTGATATAACAGGACTGTGCCCTGGATTAGTTCATAGAAAAGAGCTTCGTAGCTGGCTTTTTCTGCTTGAGGAATAGAGACCTGGGTGAGAAGAAACTGAGCTGTTGAGTGATCCTCCATAAGCAAATAGACCAGGGTAAGTTCACAGAGACACTGATTGGTCAGGCGGATGTCTCCAATACTGCGAGCTACTGGTAAGCAATCCTCCAGAGCTGCGAGTGCTTGAGGGAATGCGGCCACATCGACGTAATAGGCTCCTAGATTAAACAAAATATAGCTCTCTCCACGGTGAAATTTGGCTTGCCGTGCCATATGGAGAACATCTTGCAGTAGCACCTCAGCTTCGTGAAACGCCCCTTTATTGCGTTTAAGAATAGCCATCCAGATCAGATTATTAATCTTCCCTTGCATATCTCCAAGATGTTCGTAAGTAGCGATTGCCCGAGTTCGATAATGCTCTTCCAGGGCATAATTACACGTCAGACTATAGCTGTTTGCAAGGCAGCTATAAATATAGGCTGTTTGCTGATTGATCGCTGCGGGCCCGCTGAGCTGGAGAGCCTGCTGTAAAGTGGCAATGCCGTCTGCATATTCGTTCAGGAGGGTTTTACAGATGCCCAGGCAGGTCAGGGCAGCAATACGAGGTTTTATCTCATCGGCGGAAAGATAGTTTAATGCCTGCCGACACAACTGGTGAGCTTGCTTATACTTTCCTTCCTGAAAGAGAATTCTGCCCTGGGCAATGGTAATCTCCCCTAGAAGCGCAGAAGTGGTAGGTCTATTGCCGCTGGAAGACGGATTCTCGGTAAACAATTGCTTTGCCTGTTCTAATAAAGGGGCTGCCAGATGGTATTCTTGCAGGGTCAGGTGGATCGTGGCCCGAATGAGTAAGAGTTGGGGATAGCGTTCGCGAATGGAAGCAGGAAGCCGGTCAATCCAAGAGGCAATGACCTCTTGCGATACCTGTTGCCTTTCAGAGGAGGTGGCTCGCAGTAGAATATCCACCCCTAGAGCATAGTCTTGCGCATTTTCAGCATGAGCCAGCGCTTGTTCGTAATCTTGCTGCGTATACAAGAAGGCCGCAGTCCTACTATGGAGGCTGCGTACACGTTCAGGGTGTGCGCGATGGAAGTCCTCATAGAGTAGACGGCGAAGAGCAGGATGAAGCACATAGAAAAGAGGAGAGGAAACTTCCTGGCTACGTCCACGGCTTACAAAAAGCCCCTGGCGTTCGAGATGAGTGAGTATTTCCTCCGCATTCTCAATTTGTAGAAGATGGTTGCATTGTGAAGCATTTAAGGTGGGGAGAAGTGATGTTTCCTGGAGAAATGTGAATGCTTGCGCTTCATTAGCAAACACTTCATGTTTAATATAAGCAAACAGGATATGTTGATCGGCAAAAAAAGCCGGGGAATTCCAGGAAACCTCTCCGAGCCCGGAGGGGTATGCAGCATAGGCTTGCCCAAGATGAGTCGATAATAATATGCCTGCAATCCAGCCATCAAATGTCTTTGCTAGCTGTTCCGCATCTCCTTCTGCGATTGGAATCCCCCGCTGCAGATGCGAAAACTCGCGAATTTCCTGTGCTGAGAAGCGTAGCACATCGCTCCCCAGGCCGAGGAGTTCTCGGCGGGCTAGTAGAGGGGCAAGCTCTAATGATGGAACTGCACGACTTTCTATCACCAGCGAAAGATGGGGAGGCATATGGAACAACAGATGGTTAAGAAACCCTGGCAGCGCCTCGCCTTCTTGCAATTCATGATAGTTACATAGACAGAGAATAAACGGGTGCGTAAGGTGTTGTTCTAACAGAGAGGTATAGCTATGCCACGCTTGCTTTCTTTGTGGGATCTCCTCAGCTTGCATAGCCGCAGCCAGCTGCTGGAGCAAAGAGGGGGGAAATGCTTGCACCATCTCCGGGTGGGTCTGGAAAAAGAGGGAAGTGAACGTTTTCAGGAAGACGCAAAGGTCGGCATCTTCTCGATTGAGAAAATACCAACCGAAGGGAACCTCGGTCCTTCTAGCAAAGTCA
>DASTZT010000427.1:0-2401 GCA_035764225.1 Ktedonobacteraceae bacterium | reverse complement strand
GTATCCGTGTGTTTCGGCGTACCTTTATCGAGCAGGGAGAGTCCGAAGCAATGGAGGTCGATGCATACGCGATCATCACGGAACGCTATGTCTTGATCGCTGATACGCTGCTCTGTCCCGAAGATATGGCGCAGGTCATGCAGGAAATACAAGATGCATTAGCCGGGCGACAGCTCCTTGTGATCAATAGTCATGCCGACTGGGATCATTCCTGGGGCAACGGCTATTTTACAGGGGCACACGCTACGCCTATCATCGCTCACCAACACTGCCGAACTCGCCTGCAATCGGACGAAGCAAAAACGGGCTTAGCCGATTTCCAGCACCGCAACGCTACCTTCCGCAACACGACCCTGACGCTGCCAACCATTACCTTCGTCAATACGCTTACCATCGACGGTGGCGATCTGACGCTTGAGCTGATTCCGGCTCCCGGCCATCACCTGGACCATATCGCCATCTGGCTCCCAGAGCTGCGCCTGCTTCTGGCCTTTGATGCGGCAGAAAACCCTATCCCCATTCTTGAAGAGGCCGAGGCTGTGACATCAATGGTTGTCACGCTAGAACGCTTCCTCAGCCTGCAACCACAGCGCGTCCTCTGCTCGCACGGCAAAACCACCAGCATCGATACGGTGCAGAGGAATCTGGCGTATCTGCGCGAAGTTGAGCGGCGTAGTCGCGCCACATTGGCAGCACGACCAGACCACCGACCTTCCAATGCCGAACTCGAAGAGGCTGCTTCTTTGATACGCTATCCATTTGCCGAAGTGATTGCAGGATTAGAAGAATTCGCCGAGAGCAAATTCTATAACTGGGTCCACAATCACAATGTTCGTTGCATCATGCAGTCGCTAGTGAAGCAAACAAGCTAGGTTTCAGAGCTGGGAGAAGATGGCTCAACGATGCGATCTGGTTTGGAGCCAAGAGAACGCCTGCGCGACGAAAAACGGTAGAGCAGGTAGAACAACAGGCCGATCACCACAAGGGGGAAAATGCGCGTGAGTGAAAACCCGCCATTATCGCCAGGAAACAGGTAAACATCGTTGGTAGCAACCAGCAACTGCGAGTAACTATCCGCTCCCAGCGTCACAGCGTAGACAGGCTCGCCTTTGGGCAGCCCGGTAGCAATGCTGCCCCAGGTTTGCCCGCTATCATCGCTACGGAAAGCTCCCACATCTGTGGCAACATACAGCGTCATGTTGTTATTGGTCCCGCGAAAATCAATCTGGATAGCGTGAATACTGGTACCGGAAAGCGCCTCCTGTCCCGTAGCCCATTGAGCGCCCGCATTCTCTGAACGAAAAAAGCCCCGATTGGTGCCCGCATAAACAAGGTTTTGATCGCCTCCAATGATAGAAGCTGGTTCCACCGCATTCACCACGCTATTAGCTGGCAATCCCTTGTTGAAGGCTTTCCACGAAACTCCTTTATCATCAGAACGATAAATACCGAGCGATGTCGCAGCCCATAAGTGTTGCTGATCGGTATCGTAGACAAGGCTATTAATGGCTATCTCCTGAGGCAGGTCCGTATTGATGGCCTTCCAGGTTGCCCCATTATCAGTGCTCTTGAAAACGCCTTGAGTCGCTGTTCCGGCGAAGATCACTGTGGTAGTATGCAGGTCGAAGGCGAAGGTGGTGTATTGATCGACAGGAAGGCCGGAGGCGGGAGTATTGAGGGCGGTCCAGTGTTGCGCGGCATCGTCGCTCACAAACGCGCCTTTATCGGTAGCCGCATATAATCGCTTGCCAGGAACATCAAAGGCGAGAGCGTGAATGGCATCCGGCAAAGGCAAACCAACGCTGTGCTCTTTCCAGGTGTGAGCGGCGTCCGTGCTGACAAATACATTGCCTTGAGCAGTCCCCGTATAGATTTTTTTGGGATCATTGGGGTCTACAGCTAAAGCGCGTACATGTTGCCGTTGCAAACCACCCGCTTGCCAATTTCCGCCACTAAAAATACCTGAACTGGGCGCACAGGCAGCAAGAGCTATCAGCAATCCTATCGCAACAAACGCCAGCCGTATAAGTGCATGTACACGAATTGATATTCGATCAGCTGTCAGCAATTTATGCATAGTATCCTCTTTATAGCATTAATTGACCAGCGTTATTTCATCGCCTACAGCCATTTTCCTGGCCTGGTGGTAGACGTGAGCAGCCACGATCACGTCTTCTAACGCCATGCCCAGCCCCTTATACAGGGTAATATCCTGTGGAGACTCGCGCATCGGCCCTCTATTGCCGGAGATATCGCATAATTCATACACCCGCTCCCAATCAAATAACCCCTGATGGGCCGGAACAATAAAATCTCCAGCTTCCGTATGCGCCTGCTCCAATGAGTCGGTGACAATGATCCCACAGCGTTGCAGCGTCGCCAGATCCAGCTCGCGCTTCTG
>DASTZT010000426.1:0-10368 GCA_035764225.1 Ktedonobacteraceae bacterium | reverse complement strand
GTGTGGCCAAGCGGTAAGGCAGCAGACTTTGGATCTGCCATTCCCTGGTTCGAATCCAGGCACCCGAGCCTCTTTTATTAAGGTGAGAGGTATGTTGGTTGCAGGTGGGGGCAAAATGGGGAAACTATCCCGGTAAATTCTGACTGGCTACCAGGCCAATCTCTTCTCGTGACGCAATGCGGTTCAATTTGTCCAGGCTGCTCCTTATCCTTAGTGCATTTCCGCTTGACACCCTCAGGTATGGTATGTATATTGATCCTCAAAGGGGGATGGTGAGCGGGTGTGGCTATCTCGATCCGCTTGAGATGCTGAAATGAGGATACTGAAATATTATGAATACATATGCTACCGTAGTGCTTGCAGCAGGTCAAGGTACTCGGATGCGTTCAACGTTGCCTAAGGTGCTCCATCAACTCGCCGGAGCTCCTCTCCTGGCACATGTGCTTAAATCTGTTGAAGCTATTCCCTCCACTCCAACCTTTCAAGCTTTCTCTGAGCCTGTCTCGACCCATCGCCCTATTGTCGTGCTGGGGCATGAGACGGCGCAGATCGAGGCTGCTTTTGGCGCACGTTGCCTGTACGCCATCCAGCAAGAGCAACTGGGAACCGGGGATGCCGTCCTTGCCGCGCAAGCTGCTGTTGATAAACTCGATCCACTGCCGCAGACCGTTCTCGTCTGCTATGGCGATACCCCTTTGGTCCAGAGCGAAATTCTGGCTCGCGTCCTTGCAGAGCACCTGGCTCGTCAGGCAACGGTGACATTTCTGACCGCCTGTACGCAGCAGCCATCCGATTTTGGCCGTGTGGTGCGCGATGCCGATGGGCGCGTGCTGGAGATCGTCGAGGTCAAGCGGGCCACAGAAGAGCAGAAACGCCTTAATGAGATCAATTCGGGTGTGTATTGTTTTGAGCGTTCCTGGCTCTGGCCCACGCTCCAAAATTTGCCGCGCAACCCTTCAGGCGAATATTATCTGACCGATCTGATTGGTATTGCCAGCTCGCAGGGCCGAACCGTTGCCACCGTGCAGGGGACGCTAGACGAAACCATCGGCGTCAATAACCGTGTGCAACTGGCCGAGGCTGAGCGGATATTGCGCCTGCGCGTGCTGGAACGGCACATGTATGCTGGCGTAACAATTGTCGATCCCGCTACCACCTATATTGATGACGAAGTGGAGATTGACATCGATACGGTCATTTTACCCGGCACCATGATTTGGGGCAAAACCACCATTGGCCCATCCTGCCGCATTGGACCCGGAACCACCATCGACCGTTCCAAGATCGGTGCGCGTTGCACCATCCGTAATTCTGTGGTTGAAGAATCGACCTTTGAAGACGATGTAAGCATGGGACCATTCAGTCACTGTCGCCCAGGTGCATATCTGGCTCAGGGCGTGCGTATGGGGAATTTTGCGGAAGTGAAAAACTCATATATCGGAGCCGAGACGGATATCCACCATGTGAGCTATCTGGGCGATGCCACTGTGGGGGCGCACGCCAATATTGGTGCCGGTACCATCACTTCGAATTATGATGGGAAACAGAAACATCAGACGATCATCGGTGAAGGAGCCTTTGTTGGCTGTGATACAATATTGATTGCTCCTGTTACAGTTGGTGACTATGCCTATACTGGCTCAGGCGCTGTTGTGAACAGAGATGTCCCTGCCGGAGCGTTGGTTGTCGGTGTACCCGCACGTTTATTGCGCATGCTCTCATCGACTGCCGAAGCGCCGCCAGAGGGTAGCAAAAAGGAGTAGATGCTTCTATGGACGGCCCTGGCTTATCGAGCTTAGCCGCCGAAGTTGTTTCTTTTGTTCCACCACTTGATGCAGAGGCGTGGCTGCAACTGATTGTGATGAGTGTGGCCCTGATCTTTTGTGGCATCGCTTCTGCTGCCGAGACAGCCCTGACCTCGGTTAGCCGTATCAAACTCAAAAACCTGGTTGAAGAGGGTGATCGGCGGGCGCTTGAAATCGAGCGTGTCTTGGCCGAACCCAATACCTTTCTTTCCACGATCCTGGTTGTTAACAGCGTTGCCGTTATCGTTGCCTCCAGCATGGCAACTGTGCTGGCGTTGCGCTATTCCGCGACCTGGGGTGAATTGATCTCCTCTGTTATTATCTCGCTTGTCGTCTTGATTTTCTGTGAGATTACGCCCAAAACCGCCGCCGTCCAGAATCCGTTGCGCTGGGCTCGCGTGCTGGTGCGCCCGGTCAGCGCCGCTTCCTGGTTATTACACCCTGTTGTATGGTTCCTCAGCACCATTACCTCGTTCTTTGTGCGCATCATGGGAGGGCATGGGCTGCATCGCGGTCCCTTCGTCACTGAAGAAGAACTGCGCCTGCTGGTGACGGTGGGTGAAGAGGAGGGGGTGCTTGAAGAGGAAGAGACGGAGATGATCCACAGCATCTTCGAGTTTGCTGATACGACGGTGCGCGAAGTGATGATCCCTCGCATCGATATGGTAACCTTGCCCAGCGATGCCACCGTGACGCAAGCTGTCGATGTGGCCTTACAGGGAGGATTTTCGCGCATTCCTGTTTACGAGGTCAGCATTGGCGTTGATGAAATTATCGGCATTCTCTATACCAAAGATATGCTCAAGCAATTGCGCGAGGGGCATAATACCTTCCCCATTCGCGACCTGGTCCGTCCGGCATACTTCGTGCCAGAGACGAAAAAGCTGGATGATCTGCTGCGTGAGATCCGCCAGAATCGCATCCACATGGTGATGGTCGTTGACGAATATGGCTCTGTTGCTGGATTGGTAACGATTGAAGATCTGGTGGAAGAGATCGTTGGTGATATCAAAGACGAGTATGATCGTGAAGAGAATCTCTTTGAGAAAATTAACGAGCATGAGTATATCTTCGACGCCAAGATCAGCATCTATGATTTTAACGAAGTAATGGGGACGCATCTAGGAGATACCGATTACGAGACGCTAGGCGGCTTTGTCTATGCCCAGCTCGATAAGATTCCGAACGCGGGCGATACCATTGCTTACGAGAATCTTACCTTCACCGTGCTGGCCACCCGTGGCCGTCGCATTACCAAGATCCGCGTTGAGCGTAAATCTGAGAAGGCCCAGGAACGTAAATCAGACCTGATCTTATTATCGCCACCCGATGAGCAAACTGATGGTGATGGTGAGAATAAGCCTCCGAAGCCGTCTTCGCATTACGAATATAGAGGGGCATAAGCCATGATCCCGACCTATACCGCTATTCCAAAATCCATTCGGATCGTCGAGGTTGGTCCGCGCGATGGTTTGCAGAACGAAAAAGTGCAGATCCCCACCGAGCATAAGATCCAGTTTATCAACCTACTGGTCGCTGCTGGCTTGCCTGTGGTGGAAGCAACCTCATTTGTCAGCCCGCGCGCCATTCCTCAATTAAGCGATGCGAGCACTGTCATGGCTGCCCTGACGCGCCATCCCTCGACCGACTATCCCGTGTTGGTGCCGAATCTTAAGGGAATGGAGCGTGCTCTGACTGCGGGTATACGCTCGATAGCCGTTTTTACCGCCGCCAGCGAAAGCTTCACGCGCCACAATATCAATGCCACTATCGCAGAGAGCCTGGCCAATTTCCGTCCTGTGGTCGCGTTGGCAAAGCAGGAAGGGGTGAAGGTGCGGGGCTATATCTCGACGGTTTTTGGCTGTCCATACGAAGGGAAGGTCGATCCGCATCAGGCGCTCTCCGTTGCCCAGGCTTTGCTGGCTATGGGAGTCGAAGAACTATCACTGGGGGATACCATTGGTGTTGCCACGCCCAACCAGGTTGTAGAGGTGCTTGATCTCTTGCTCACCGATGGCCATATTCCTGTTGAGCGCATCGCGGTTCACTTCCATGATACGCGTGGTACTGCTCTGGCAAACGTTTTAATGGCGTTACAGATGGGAGTCAGCATCATAGATTCCTCAGCAGGCGGCCTGGGAGGCTGTCCTTATGCTCCCGGAGCGGCAGGAAATCTAGCCACAGAAGACCTGCTCTACATGTTGCACGGCATGGGTATTCATACAGGCGTGGATCTGGCTAAAGTCGTAGCCGCCACCAACTTCATTGCTCCCTTGCTGGGCCATCCCCCCACCAGCAAATATTATCAGGCCGCAATTGCGGCTTGTTGAATCACCATCGGACGCTTCTCGCAAAGCATTATAGCCGTGACTGCACCAGTCGAAGCAGAGTTACCACGACCTCCTCAAGAGGTATACTGGTATCGATCTCGTATCCAGCGACACGTCTAAGCCTCGGCTCGATGCTTTCCACCAAACTCAGCACACGAGCAACCTCGTCGGGCCGCTTGCCGTACTGATTATCGGTCCTGGTGCGCAATCGTTCCACAATAACCGAAGCTGGTGCGCTCAGCAGAACAATGAGGTCGAACTGGGGAAAAAACTTCGGCATATTCTCTGCACATCCGCTTACGAACAGTACATCAGCGTCCTCGGTGGACAAGAGATCTTGAATGCAGTCCTCTCGCCACACCCAATCCTTGTTTCCGTCCACCAGTGCAACTTCGGCGTTCTCCTCGCCGATAACCTCTACCCACTGAGAGAATGTGTCCCCATCCGCATCCACAGCTTTGTAGCCATGTGAAGCAAGCTCGCGAATGACCGTGGACTTGCCAGTTCCAGACATCCCCGTCAAAAGAATGCGCTTCATGACATCATCCTCTCGCTAGAGCAGTGAGGCAGACAAGTCTGCTCCTACAAGGTGGCATAAGCGTCTATAGTTGGTGGAAATTATCATATCACAGGACATCATCAGGTTTGTGCTTGAACTATCCTTCAGAGCATTTACCAGTGTTCTCTATGGTATTTGCGGGATGGAAGGGGCGTGAGGGCAGGTACAAAGCCCTCCCTGCCCTCTCCAAGCTACTAATGTTCCTTCAAGTACTTAATGGCCGCGACCAACTGGGCGTCGCCGCTATCGATGATTTGTTGTTCCGTCATGTTGCCGGTATTTTCATCGTTTGGCGTCAGCATGGCGGCGTTTGGCGCAAGCTTCACCGTAATGTCGGGGGTGATGCCCTGATCGCGGATAAAGTGTCCGTTGGGCGTCAGCCATTCTTGCGTTCCTAGCAAGATAGCCGAGCCGTCGTCAAGAGGATATTGCTGGAGGACCGTACCAGTGCCAAAGGTGGTTTGTCCGATGATGATCGCGCGTTTGTTATCTTGTAGCGCGCCTGTGACAATTTCGGCGGCGCTCGCCGAGTTCTCGTTAACTAGAACGACGATAGTAATATTTGTGTCAATCGCATTGCCATTGACCGGAACTGGTTGGCGCTGGCCCGTACTATCTTGCTCTAGCAGCACATTGCCGCTCTTGACAAAGAGGCTCGCGGTGTTGACCGCCTCGTTCAGATAGCCGCCAGGGTTGTCACGCAGGTCGAGGATGATTTTGGTCGCTCCCAGACTTTTTGCCTGGTTCACGGCATCTCTGAGCTGGCTGGAAATGCCGTCCGCGAATTGAACAATTTGAATGTGAGCAATATGGCTCTGGGGCATATAATGCATCAGTACGTTGGGCACTTGAATTTTGGCGCGTGTGACATGAAAGGTCAGAGGCTGTGGTGTTCCAGGTCGTTGCACCGTAATCGCAACCGACGTTCCTTCATTGCCCTGGATCAAGGTGCTCACGCCAGCAACATCTTTGCCAGCTGTACTGACGCCATTCACCGCAATAATCACATCGCCATGTTTCAGCCCTGACTTCTCTGCGGGCGAGCCGGGAATGGGGGAGGTGATAATCAACTGTTTGGTAGTCGGGTCCTGGCGTAGATAGATGCCAATGCCGGTAAATGTGCCACTCAATTGCTGATTTTCGGCCTGTACCTGCTCAGGTGTCAGGAAGCGGGTATGCCCTTTATCCTTCAGGGAATCGACCATTGCCTGGATCGCTGCGTACGACATTTGCTTATAGTTTACTGCTTTGCGATCAACATAGTTCTGATCGACGGCGTTCCACGCTTGTTGGAACAGGTGGGAGTACGTTTGCGATTGGCTGCTCTGCTGGAACGAGTCGCCGAAGAATTGATGACTGAACCAGCCGCCCAGGAAGGCAACAACAACAAGGGCAACCAGAGAGAGAAGCTGGCCAAGCGCCAACTGAAAGCGACGCCCTGGATTGGAGGAGAGCTGTTGCGGAGCTCTCTGCTGTCGTTGAGAAACATCGTTTTCAGCGGGTGGGATTGACGGGTATGGGTACTGGCTAAAATCATTGAATGGCGGCTGTCTAAGAGGTGATGGGTTAGCATCTTGTTCTTCATACCAGCGCGGATCATCGTATCTACTCACCGATTGCCTCCGTACGCACCCTTTCGTGGTGTGCTGTTGTATAGTTACACATCTTCTAAGTGGGTTAGCTTTATCTTAGTTGGTCATTTCTCAAAAGTCAAATTGAGCCTGCTGGGGGATAATAAAAAGGGTATAGTCCACAGAAGAACTATACCCTCACGACTTTGCTGGCTATGCGGAACTCATTACACGGCGGCAGAACGAACCGATGCTCATAACAAGGAGCGATGCGCGTGAAATGAGAAAACTATGGTTATGGGACCTCTGTCGTATCGCTGCTCTGAGGCTCATCGCTCCTGGTGGTCGGCGTGGTGCGGTTTTTCCCAGCAGGCGGAGCAGCTGGTTGTTTCTTTGGTGGCTCCCAGCCAGGGGCACGAGAAACAATCATCGACATCATTCGGCCTTCCATCACAGGAGGACGCTCGATGGTCGCTATGCCCTTCAACTCTTCTGCGATGCCGTCCAGCAACCTTCGACCAATATCAGGGTGGCGCATATCAGGTCCACGGAACTGTACGCTGACTCGTACTTTGTCGCCCTCGGCCAAAAACTCCTGAATCTTGCGTGTTTTTACTTCTACGTCGTGCTCATCGGTACGTGGACGCATACGAATCTCTTTGAGCGTAATCGTTTTCTGGTGTTTACGCGCCTCATTTTCTTTCTTGGCCTGCTCGTATTTGTAACGCCCATAATCCATCAACTTGCATACCGGTGGGATGGCGTTAGGCGATACCTCGACCAGGTCAAGGTTCCTGTCACGGGCGATGTCTAGAGCTCGAATAGGCGGCATCACTCCCATCATTTCGCCGTTTTCATCGATTAAGCGCACCTCGCGCGCACGGATGCGTTCGTTCACCCGTGTTTCGCGTGTACGGTCGCTCCCGCGAAAGTCCTTACTAATAGGCCGAACCTGCCTTTCTTTTGTGTTCAAACATATTCAAGTGCGCTGAAAGAGCCAGCATACCGCGTGGCTCTAGCCGAGCTGCAAAAATTGTTCGTTGCCCCTTTTTTACTACGGTGGCTATAATTATTGTATCTAGCCTGATGCTCCGTCTGCTCTCGGAGGCGCAAGCTCTAAATAGTGGCTCGCTCCCACGCCTCGTTACTCTGCATGGACCATCGTTTAGCAGATACTACCATTTTATAAATATAACCTGGTAACGAACGGTACAAGTATACTACGAGCAAGGCTCGTTTGCAAGGGTGCGTGAGATGGCTTTAAGACCTTTCAAGTGTTGCATCATGCTGCTTCCTTGCTCAATAGAGCTAGCTCGCTTGATATATGTAGCAATTCAGTTTTGGAGTATAATTTGATGCAAAAGACAAACTGCAAATTTATTCTCTACCATAAAGTAAATATATGGGATTGAATTTCTGTTGCAAAATCCGTTCCCTTCGCTACGCTTTTTATGGTATACTAGTAGACACGACCAGTTTTAGGATATCAGCGATAGGGAATGCGTTGAAAGAGACGCCTGCGGGGCCGTTCTTTTTTCCTACCTCGCTCTCTGGGGTAGGTCTCCAGAAAGGATTTGCTATGAGCGGCAAGGTGGTCGCCAGTCGTGTACGGTCGTCTACTGCGTTGCTTGAAATATTTCGTTTTTCTCATCGACCCAATCAGGCTCACAAGATCCGGTGGCGCTCCTGGGGAAAGGCGGCATTTCAAGAAGCGACCTGTTTAGATAAGCCAATTTTTCTAATCATTTCCTCACCCTGGTGCCAATGGTGCCATATTATGGACGAGACCACGTTGTCCGAGCCAAGCATTATCACCATTTTAAACCACGATTATATTCCCATCCGTGTCGATAGTGATTTGCGCCCAGATGTCAATCAGCGTTATAACCAGAATGGTTGGCCCAGCGTTGTTTTGTTGACCCCTGAAGGCGAGATCCTCTGGGGTGGCGTCTACGTCCCTCCCAAGCAAATGCTCTATTATCTTGGGCATATCCGGCGCTATTATAGCGAACACCGCGAGGAAATTGCCGAGCAGGTCGAGGCATTGAGGGAGCGCCGTTTTACGAACATCCTGGCTCAAACGTTGCCTCGTGTCGGCTTGCGTCCATTGCTGGCAGAAGAGCGAATCGCGCTGGAGGATCTACCCAATGAGGCCGGGAAGGTGCTGCGTGATCTCTACGATGCTGATTATGGCGGCTTTGCCATTCATCCTCACCTGAAATTTCCCCATGCAGAGGCTCTGGAACTCCTTTTATTGCTGGCGAAGCGCGATCAGCCGGACGCGCTGGAAATGGTAGATTATTCCTTACGCCAGATGCGCGACGGCGGGCTATGGGATAAAGAGGACGGCGGCTTCTTCCGCTACTCAGCTGCCAGCGATTGGAGCACCCCTCACACCGAAAAGATGCTGGAAGAGAACGCGGCGATGTTGCAACTGGTGCTACTGACTGCCCAGGTGTCAGAAAAGCAGGAGTGGTATGACCTGGCGAAACGCCTCTTACTCTACATCAATACTGTCCTCTGGCAGCAGGAAACAGGGATATTCAGCGGCAGTCAGAGCGCCGATGAAGAGTACTATGAGCCGGGGCCTTACTCGCGTGCCTCACGTACTGCTCCCCATGTCGATAAGACGCTCTACACAGCGTGGAATGCTCGCATGATCTCCTCCTATCTGCTGGCGGCCCAGATCCTGGGCTATGCCTCCTTTGATGCTATGGCCTTGCGCGCTCTGGATTACTTATGTCAGCATATGATGCATTATGATGGCAGCGTCTATCACTATGCCATCAATCATCAGGTCGCGTTGCCTGGACAATTGGCTGATCTGGTGTGGATGACGCGGGCCTTGCTTGATGCTTATGAACGTCATCAGCGTAAATCTTATCTGGAGACGGCCATTACCTTGATGCACTTTGCCTGCCAGCAGTTGCTTGATCGCCAGACAGGTCTTTTCTTCGATTACTCGGAAGACGAACAAGCGGTGGGACGTTTGCTATTGCGCGAGCAGCCGCTCACCGAGAACGCGATTGCCGCCGAATGTCTGTTGCGCATGTCGGTGTACAGCAAACGGCAAAATTTGCGCGATACTGGCCTGCTGGTCCTTTCCGGCTGCCTGGAGAAGTATCGCCGCACTGGCATTCAAGGCGCGATTTACGCCTGTGTTGTGGCGCAGGCGGTAGCAAAAGGGTGGTTGTAGGGAAAGCGCGATGTTGGCAAGCACCCGCTTTCCCTCTACGGTTTAAATAGGCTCTTTGACCTGGAGTGTTCTGGTTAATTCGCTGACCACGTCATAGCGTCCGAAGGAAGGCAGCAGATAGACGCCCTGCACCAGCCCTTGCGCCTCCGTCAACAGTTCCTGTGCCAGCTTCAAACCTTCTTCATGCCCTCGTTCGCCAGCTGCCCGCATACGTCCACGTACCTGCTCCGGGATCGTAATACCCGGCACCTCGTTATGCAGATATTCGGCGTGGCGCGAGCTATGCAGCGGGATACAGCCGAGCAGCATCGGAATAGGAGGCTGTCCCACGCGGCTCAGGAAACGCTGGAGGGGAGCCAGCTCGTAGATTGGCTGCGTCATAATAAAATGCGCTCCAGCCTCGATCTTCTGGCGGTACTTTTCAATCTCGCGCTCGGTCTCCTCATCGGTCATATTCAGATTAAGCGCGCATCCAATATGGAATGAAGCCTGAGCGCCAATCGATGACCCTGCGGCATCATGCCCTTCGTTCATGCCGCGCAGCACGCGGATCAAACCAATCGAATCGACATCCCATACCCCCGTTGTATTCGGATAGGCACCTACTCGTAAAGGATCGCCAGTGAGCGCCAGAATGTTGCGTATCCCTAATGCGTGCGCACCCAGCAGTTCAGCCTGCAACGCCATCAAGTTGCGGTCGCGCGTCGTAAAGTGAATAATAGTCTCAATCCCCAAGCGATCCTGAATCAGGCGCGTCAGAGCGATACAGCTCATGCGTACGCGTGCCATCGGGCTATCAGCAATATTGATGCAGTCAGCGCCCGCTTTTTGCAGCAATACAGCCCCTTCCAGAATCTTTGTTGGATTCAAGCCCTTCGGCGGATCAAGCTCAACGCTGACCACAAAC
>DASTZT010000425.1:0-7627 GCA_035764225.1 Ktedonobacteraceae bacterium | reverse complement strand
AGGCCGTTGATAGCATGAATGCCACGTTGAGGCGTAATGAATATATCTGTCCACCCCTCGCCAGGATGAATCATGCCATGCGCATCGGTCACTGTCTCCAACGCTCGCACGACGGTTGTGCCAACAGCGATCACACGTTGACCCGCTTGATGGGCTGAGTTGATAAGGCGTGCCGTTGGCTCCGGGACGCGATAATATTCTTCATACACTGGCTCTTTCTGCTCTACGCTGGCAACTCCGGTATGCAACAGTAATGGCGCAACCTGAATGCCGTGAGCCGTGAGCGAGGTCAGCAATTTGGGGGTGAAGGCGCGACCAGCAGACGGCATTTCGGCGCTCCCCATCTCCGTTACATAGACGGTCTGGTAATAGCTTAATGGCCAGCTTTTTTTGACGTAGCTATAACGAATGGGAAAACCATGTTCCATGAGATAAGGATGGAGCGGACCCGGCACATCGAGGCGAGCCACCCAGAGACGACGGAACGCCTGCCCTGGCGCATAGTGAGTATAGAGGGTTGCCTTTGCTCCTCCAGGGAGGGCAAAGGACTCTCCAGCATCGATATCAAAGAATGGTCGAGTCGTTTTCTCCTGACTATCCTGATAAGCACGCATCTCGACAACCCACAGATCGGCAGGCAGATGCGTTGAAAGGTGAAGTTCGAGACGCGTGCCATCGGCTCGCATGGCTGGCAGGGAAGCATTAAGCGTCCCACTGGTATTAATCACCAGGACATCCCCTGGCGTCAGAAAATCTCCAAGCTGGCGAAATTTCGTATGGACAACTTGATTCGTGCCAATGTGAGAGACCATCAGCCGTACCTCATCGCGTGCCAACCCCCGTGCTTCCGGCGGTTCACCTGCCTCAAGTTCGGGCGGCAGGGTGAAATCCAGCAGAGAAAGCTCAGGAGAGCCTTTGATATTCTCCCTGAGGAGCGATTCTTGCATTGTATTCATTTTTGTTCATAACATCCTTATTTGTTCTATGAGGCACATATTGCATTGTGTGAAGATCAATCGAGCATTGTCATTTCTCAGGTGTCTGTGTGGCCAGTACACGAGCCGCATAGCGCCCGCTGGTATGGGTGCCGCTTATCAGAGCAAGCAGACCTGGCACGCTCTCTTCGGGCAATGGTCGATCACTGATATCTTCGCCTGGAAATGCTTCCTGGTGCATCTGGGTGCGCATATCGCCCGGATCGACCCAGTAGACGCGATAGTTGGGATTTTCGGCAGCCAGCACGTTGGAGAGCTGTTCCAGCGCGGCCTTGCTAGAGCCATATCCTCCCCAGCCCGGATACGCCTCAACCCCGGCATCACTGGTAATATTGATGATGCATGCCCCCGGTTTGAGGTAGCGATTGAGCGCCTGGATCAGCGCCAGAGGAGCGATGAGGTTGACGCGATAGACTTTTTCCAGCACTTCAAGGGGATACTCTAACAGTTCGGGCTGCGGGCTGGGACCAAGCATACTGGCGTTATTGACCAGCAGATCCAGCCCCCCCAGACGTTGAGCCGCCTCCACCATTGCTCGTCTATGCATCGGGTCGCTGACATCACCGGGAATGGCTATCACTGTCGTTAGCTCCGCCAGTTCTGCTTGTGCCTGCTCTATGGCCTCTGCTCCGCGTGCGTCGATCAACAGTTTCCAGCCCTGCCGGGCCAGCTGTCGCGCCAGGGCCAATCCTAGCCCTCGTGACGCTCCTGTAATCAAGGCGGTACGCGTCTCAGCATTGGGATCAAATGGTTGCCGGGTCATTGTCTCTCTTCCTTTCGAGGATCTACGTTGCTACTATTGCAACATTACCTCGAAAGCAAGAACTTCACATTGTGCGAGTGGACAGTTCTGGGCTGTCCAAAAGGACAGCGTCACTTATGCTTCTGTCAATCCGCTGCCCTCATTCCACTCTTCCACAATGCGCCCGTTTTCCAGATGAAAAATCTGGATCAGCCTCCCATTTATTTGCTTGCTCTTCGGGCCATCGGACGCGCTGTAGCTCCCCGATTCATCGTGGGAGGTTCCTACGGAGTTCCGCCATAGCGTACGCACAACAACGCGATTGCCCTCAGCGATCATATCCGCGATTGTCACCTGAATATCTGGGACATTGCTACGTACCTCAACGAAAAAATCTCTGACCCCTGCCGGTCCTGACCTTTGTTCGGGCGTCGAGTGATCTACAAAATCCGCGCTAAACAGCTCCTCCACCAGTTCCAACTTCCCCCGATTGAGCGCCTCATCAAATAGCCGTCGGATAATGGCCTTATTCTGCTCCATATTTTGCCTCTGCTCTATCTCCATCGTGACTGCACCTTTCATCGCTCTTTTTAATATCTCAGCACCTGACCGCATTACGAAAACTCGCTGTCAATTATAAGCGTGTTGTTGGCGATAAGATATGGCCCTCTCTCCCAGGGAAAATGTCGTACCGACTCGATTCTTTCGCGTCCAATTCATTGCCAGGCTTCCATTCAACCTCCAATGCGGAGGCCGTTGATGTTACAATGCTGCCAGAACTCGTTATTAACGAGGAACTTGAATTGCTGGAAGAGACGATGCGTCTTTATTCAGCGAGAATAGTGAGTTTGAGGAGGACGGCGATAATGCTCTTTAACGATTAATGCTGGGAGATAGAAGTCCCCAGCAGGGCAAGCGCGAGGCCCCCGCATCCCCTCCTGCGCCTCCCCTTGCCCCTACCGGTTCCGTCGAACAGAGCTAATTACGTTCGGTTTTGATGGTTGGGGTACTGCAAGTTTGGGTAATGTAGGTAGGGGCAAGGGGCGGGGAAGGGCTTGGGAGGGGGCCTCGCGCTTGCCCTGAGGCGGGACACTAAAGTAGTTTCCGCATGAGAACAAGATGTTGAAAAAGAAAAGCGAGGGAGCGCGATGTTGTTTACTTATGAGAGTGGCGATCCTACAGCGCCTGCGATTGTCTTTTTGCATGGGGCAGGTTTGAGCGGGCGCATGTGGCAACCGCTCCATCTGCGGTTGCCGGACTATTACTGCCTGGCTCCCGATTTGCCGGAGCAGGGCAACAGTCTGCATACAGGCCCGTTTCGCCTCGAAGACGCTGCAAAGCAGGTGGTCGCGCTGATCGATGAGGGAGTTCCCGGCAGACGTGCGCATCTGGTCGGGCTTTCTCTTGGCGCGGACCTCGTGCTGGCTATCATGCAAATTGCCCCCGTAGCCGTCGATCATGTGGTGGTGAGTGCCGCCGCCCCGCTCGGCAAAGCCCTGGGAAAAGTTGTTTTGGCGCTGGCAACTTCGCCGCTCAGCTTCATCTACCTCGAAAAACAATTCAATATGTCGGCCAGAATGCTCGGCATTCCAGAGGCGTATCGCGCTATGTTTTGTGAAGATATGTTGCTGGCGGTCAATCCCGCCTTTACGCGTCGCTCCATAGAGGCGTTGATGGACCTGCCTCAATTGCTGCCCCGCGCATCAGAAGCGCCGACCCTGGTGGTTGTTGGCAGCAAAGAAAACGGCCTGGCTAAACAGGGGGCGAAGAGGGTTGTAGCGAGCCTCAAGCATGCACGAGGCATGGTCGTGCCAGGGGTCAACCACATCTGGAACCTGCAAGCTCCTGACCTCTTCACGGACACTGTGCGAGCCTGGATTGAAGATCGCCCTCTACCGCAGACATTACAGCCACTGATAAAAAAAGGTCGTTGAGATCTGCATCTTCGTGGTATGCCGCCTGTTTTTCTTCTAACGAGAGAAAATGGAACCGCTATAGTGTAGATGAGCACTTAATGGCCTCGCGGGTTCAGCGGCAAAGAACATCTACTATCCATAATGCTCCTCCAATCATGTCTCAGGTTATAATCACGAATTGGCGTTGCCCGATGGTACTAACCCTTTAACGTGAAGGGTAACAAATTTACCCAAATTCCGATATAGTTTATGTTCGAGGATTCGGCATGAGCATGTGATAGCGGCGAAAAACCAGGTTCAATCGCTCTATCGTTTGTTGTTTTTTTAAGGAATTGTATGAGAAAGTGAAGTATAATGAAAGCTAACATTGTACGTCGTAAACATCTTATTACCCTATTGATCGTCGCCCTACTCCTTTCTGTAGCGGGTTTTACCGTCTTTCAAGTTCGTCCTGGAAACGTACGGGCTTCGGCATCTCTAATTCAGCAAGTCAGTCATGACACCTTCACGAATAACACATCGCAACATCAGACGCAGGTAGAGCCAGATACCTTATCCTTCGGCCCTATCGTTGTTTCGGCATTCCAGAGCGGACGTTTTTTTGCGGGAGGAGGAAGTTCCGGGATCAGTTGGGCTACCTCGTTTGATGCAGGCATCACCTGGAAAACGGGTAACGTGCCAGCTATAACCGTCTATAACGGCGGAACCTATGCGCGGGTCAGCGACTCGGTTGTTGCTTACGATCTGGCCCATCATACCTGGCTTATCTCTTCGCTTGCGATCAAGACCACGACAGATGTCAATAACAGCACAGTGGTGATTGTCAATCGCTCTGTAGATGGCGTGAACTGGAGCGCCCCTGTGACGATCTCGGCGAGCGGCCCCAATAACAACTGGGACAAAGACTGGATCGTCTGCGATCAGAATCCCGCTAGCAGGTTCTTTGGTCGCTGCTATGCTGAATGGGATGACGCGGCCAATAATGGACAAATTATGATGAGCGTTTCCAATGATGGAGGATTAAGCTGGTCAGCACCCATTAGCCCGGCCAACCAATCATTCTCGGCTCTTGGAGGACAGCCTGTAGTGCAGCCAAATGGCAATGTGATCGTTCCCATTTTCGGGACCGATCTGACGACAGGAGCTTCGGGTATCTACTCTTATATGTCCACCGACGGAGGCAAGAGCTGGAAAAATCTGATCAAGATTGCTCCGGCGTTGTTTATGGATGTCCCAGGAAACGCAGCCTTCCAGTATCGCGGCGGCTCATTGCCATCGGCGGAAATAGATGCTAGCGGAAAAGTTTACTTGGCCTGGGCTGGTTGCTACTTCGAGACGGGCTGCACTGCCAGCGTTCCCAGTGTCGGTACCGATGACATCGTTATGACAACGACGACGGATGGCATCAACTGGACGGCGTTGCAGCGCATCCCACTTGACCCCATTGGGAGCGGCGTCGAACACTTGACGGCAGGATTGGCGGTGGATAAGAACACGGCGGGAAGTCAGGCCCATCTGGCAGTGACCTACTACTACTTTCCTAATCCCAATTGTACCACTCAACCCTGTCAGTTGTTTGTGGGCTTCGCGTCATCCACCAATGGGGGAGCGAGTTGGAGTCCAAGTCAGACGCTAGCGGGGCCAACGGCTGAGTCATGGTATGCAAGTACCGACGAGGGATTTATGACCGGCGATTACATTTCCACCTCGATTGCGCTTAACCGTGGAGTGACGGTTGTTCCGGTAGCTCAAGCTCCAAATGGCCAGCAGTTGAACGAAGCCATGTACGCAACAAGCCTTAATATAGCAGGTGGGCCAAAGCCTTGTGATACACTTTCATCTAGTGCCGCAGTGCTATCTCCTCAAAAAGTAGCTCCTGCAAAGCATACCCATACTGCCAACTAATGAAGAAAACAGGTCAGGTGTATGCCTGGCCTGTTTTCTATTTTTCTAGGACAAAGTGGCAGCTTTCCAGAGACAAAGGTATGCGGAGGAAACAAGAGAACGTGTTATCTATTTCTCTTCCGTCTGCGCTTGCCGATACTGTCTTTCAGAGGCACGCTTGAGGCACTGCAAGGAATGATCTACGCTGGCAGCGATTGGTTTCGCGCCAAATGTTTCGAGGAACCAACCCCACCAGCCTGGTGGAAAGATGAAGTCTCAGCCATATTGAACGCGACAGGTGGTCGCATCGATAGGAGAGCAGACAATGTGTGGTTTCTCTTGCAGTCCCAATGGGAAAAAAACATGCAGGCCGAGCAGGTGTCTTTCGGGATTGACCTCTTCGACCTTGAAGATGAAGTGCCAGGTGCGGCCAAAGGCTTTTCCTGCGAAGGAGATGGTTTGGCCTACAGTGGCCGGACCTTCTGGCTCAATACGTTCTGCCTGGACATCGGCCCACTCGCTATAGCGTTCCCATTGGATGAGGTTCCTCCAGACCACCTCGACCGGGGCCGAGACCACTGCGGCGGGACAAACTGTCAGACCCATAGCATCTTTCTCCTCCTCAATTTCAGGATCGAGGCAAGGTATCATTCTGTCCCCCCTCCACCACCGCAAGAATCTCTTCCCATCATAGCAGAGAAAAAGCCGAGAGTAAAGATGTGGTATATTCTTGAATAGATGTTCTATTTGGTATAATGGTGGCGAAGTTTCGCCAACATCATTAAGGAGATATAAAGCATGGGACAGCAAACATTTTCACCCTGGGATTATTATCAAGGCTGGGATGTCTACCAGAACCTTCTTGTGCAGGCTATCAAGCCCCTTACAACAGAGCAACTGGAACTGAGGATATCTCCCAATCTTCGTTCGATTGGCCTGCTCGCCAAACATATTGTACGCACGCGAGCTACCTGGCTGCATAATGTGATGGGCGAAGGCGATACAGATGTGGTCGCTATTGCCGGGTGGGAGTATGAAGGTGAAGTACCATCCACAGCGGAACTGGTGCGCGGCCTGGAAGTGACGTTTCGCGCCTGGCAGCAATGTCTGGAGCGTTGGACGCCAGAAGATATGACCTATGTTTTTAAAGGTGAGCACCTGGGAGAGCCGTATGCACTCACACGTCAGTGGATCGTCTGGCATGTCATCGAACATGACTTGCATCATGGCGGCGAACTCTCCTTCTCCCTCGGAGCTCACGGTCTGTCCGCTCCTGATATCTAAAGATACCTGCAAGTCCTGTTTCCTCGGTACTGCACAGCCCTGACAAAAAGTGGGCTATAATAGAGTCTCTATTTATGTTTACCGTTCCTGCTTGAACAGAAAGGCGATAGATAGTATGACTCAAAGCCCATCGGCAAACAAGATGAAAATTGGCATGGTGTTGGCAACGGCGGAAGGCGCTTTGCAAGGCAAGACGCCCACGTTTCAGGAGTTGCGCGAGATGGCACTGGCTGCCGAGCGCGTCGGTCTGGATTCACTCTGGCTATGCGACCATCTGATCTATCGCTTCCCTGAGCACGAGGAAGCAGGCATCTGGGAGCTTTTTACGCTGCTGAGTGCGCTGGCTGCGGTGACAACAAAAATTACGCTTGGGACCATCGTCGTCTGCACCTCGTTTCGTCCGCCCGCGCTGGTGGCGAAGATGGCTGACACGCTCGACGAGATCAGCGGCGGACGCCTGATTCTGGGCGTGGGCGCGGGCTGGCATCAACCGGAGTATGAGGCGTTTGGCTATCCTTTCGATCACCTTGCCAGCCGCTTCGAGGAGGCGATCCAGATTATCGCGCCTTTGCTGCGTGAGGGACAGGTTGATTTTCAGGGGCAGTATTACCAGGTGCGCAATTGCGTGCTGCGTCCGCGTGGCCCGTCGCGCAATGGCCCTCCCATTTTGATCGCTGGTCGCCGTCCGCGCATGCTGCAACTGACTGCCCGCTATGCCGATGCCTGGAACACCGCCTGGCATATGGAGCCGACGGTCGTAAAGGTACGCTACGACGGCCTTAAAGAGGCATGCGCAACTGAGGGTC
>DASTZT010000424.1:0-27425 GCA_035764225.1 Ktedonobacteraceae bacterium | reverse complement strand
TTTCGCGGGTTTGATCTGGGAGGATGCTTTTTTGCTGGCAGCCATTCTCTCACCGACCGATCCGGTCGCTGTGCTGGGACTATTTCGACAGTTGAAGGTGGATGAAAATCTCTCCACGATCATCGAGGGTGAAAGCCTCTTTAACGATGGAGTGGCAGGCGCGCTCTACCAGGTTTTCCTGGCCTTTGTGCTTATCTCCATCCACCATCAGACGCTGACGACGGGTCAGGCACTATCGCTGGGTCTGGGAACGCTGCTCCTAGAAGCTGGTGGTGGCGTGCTGCTTGGTAGCATCGCAGGCTTCCTTATCAGCCGCTTCGTCAAATTCATCGATGATCCACTGATTGAGACGACCATCACGATTGTCAGCGCATACGGTATCTATCTGCTGGCAGATGCCTTGCACATGTCTGGTATTCTCGCGGTGATTATGGCTGGCTTGATCCTGGGCAGCTATGGACAGCGGATGGGGATGTCCACCCGCACGCGCGAGTTTGTTGATGATTTCTGGAGCATCGTGGCCTTTGTGGTGAACGCATTACTGTTTTTGCTGGTTGGAGTCCAGCTCAACCCCAGCGATTTTCTTAGCAGCGGAGAAGCGGTACAGCTACTACTGGTCGCGGGATTGTCAATCATTGCTGTTTTGCTGGCACGCTTTATTATGGTCTTGCTCTTGCCTCGTGGCCTGGCCCCTGTTCCTGGGGAGCACCTCCATTCCTGGCGCTTTACCATTTTTTGGAGCGGCCTACGCGGTGCTCTCTCGCTGGCGCTGGTGCTGGCGCTTCCGCTAGAAATGCCTGATCGCAACACCTTAATTTTCTCGACTTATGCCGTCGTGCTCTTCACTTTGCTGGTACAGGGGATTAGTTTGCACTGGATTGTTAAAAAGCTCCCAGCGGTGAGCATGGCCGATCCTTCCTGATTTTCGCACTCATCTGCGGTATAATTTGGCAGTGGCACATCACCCACACCTATCACCTCACGGAAGGATGGATCACAGTAATGACGACAGACACATCCTCAGAAGCTGCCCAAAAAGCGTATCGTTCCCGCATTGGCTTTGTTGCCGATTCGCCCAATTTTCCTGGCGAATGGAACGCGGTCATTGAGAAGGTCAAAATTGCCGATGAGCTGGGTTTTGACTCGATCTGGCTGGGCGAATCCTGGGGCTATGAACTCTTTACTTCGATGGCCGATCTGGTGAATGCAACCAGACGCATTAAAATCGGAGCTGGCATTGCCAATATTTACTCTCGCACACCCGCCTTGCTCGCCAGCACCGTCGCCACGCTAGACGAACGTTCGGGCGGACGCATCTTGCTCGGTCTCGGCCCATCGGGAGCCAATGTGATCGAACACTGGCACGGGATTCCCTTTGAAAAGCCGGTCAAGCGCACACGCGAGTACGTTGAGATTATCCGCATGATCCTGCGCGGCGAAAAGCTGGTCTATCACGGCGAGTTTTTCAATCTGGAGCGCGGCTTTAAGTTGCGCTTTACGCCTTTGCGAGCCGATCTGCCCATCTATATAGCCGCGATGGGGCCGAAGAATGTGATTCAAACGGGCGAAATCGCTGATGGTGCGCTACCAGTCTACTGGCCCAGCACCAAATGGGGCGAGATGCGCAGCTTGCTCGATGAAGGATCAGCTAGCGCCGGGCGACCAGCACATAGCGCCGCCATCGCTCCATATATTACCAGCGTCATCCTGAGCGAAAACGCCACCGATGAGGAGCGTCAGGCTGCTCGCACTCGCGCCGCGATGCCACTGGCCTACTATATTGGCAAGATGGGCGTTTACTATGCCCAGATGCTGACGCGCAATGGCTTTGGTGAAGATGTCCAGGCGGTGATAGCGGGTTGGCAGGACGGTATGAAGACAGCCGTCGAGGCCGTTAGCTCGCGCATGCTCGACGCTGTCTCCATTGTTGGTACGCCTACGGAGATGGTAGCCAAACTCGATCAATGGGCCACATCTGGCGTTGATGAGCCGCTGCTCAGCATGCCCGATGGATCGATAGATGAGGTGGCGGAACGATTGTCGGCACTGAGAGATGCGCTTAAGGCATGAGCCGACTGAGCCGCGAAAGCCTGCGCATGCTTGATACGTTTGCTCACGGATGGATGCGAGTGGAAGAGGAATTCGATAATGGGCGAAGGCTCGACCTCGGTCAAATTTTGATTAGCAAGTCGGGCCATCGCCGATTGAAATGCCTCCACTTTTTTCGTAGATTGGAGCGCGTACTCGTCGGCCTGGTATTCAAGCCGACGGCTGTACATATTGCCAAGCGGCGTAATAATCAGGCCATAAAAGCCCACCAGCACAAAAAGGAAGGGTAGGGTGGCGGGATCGGTCAGGGTCCGGTAAACATGCTGCACATCGACGATCCAATGCAGCATCAGATGAGCGAGATAGAGTCCTCCAAAGGTGAGAATGCTCTGACTGATAATCAATTTCCAGATGTCCTGATGCATATGATGCCCCAGCTCATGCGCCAGCACCACCTCGATTTCGTCGGGGGTGTAGCGATCTATCATCGGGTCGCCAAGCACGATGCGCCGCGTATTGCCCAACCCCATCAATGCCGCATTGGTACCAGTGGTTTTATCGCTCATCCTCATCGAGTAAACGCCGCGTATCCTCGTTTGAGCGCGTGCTGCCAGGGCCATCAGGCGCTGCCTCAATTCTCCTTCTGGCAAAGGCGTAAATTTGTAGAAAAGTGGCAGGATAAGCACGGGCGCAAGATTGGCCAGCACTACCGAGAAGAAGAGCAGGATGATCCCCGTCCAGAGCCACCACCACTGCGGTTGAAAAGCCAGTAGGGCGTACATCAGCAAAATGAGCACAGCCTGGAAGATAAAACCAATCGTCGCATTCTTCAACCTGTTGCTGATCCAGCCTTTGAAGTTCATAACGGAGATGCCATAACGGCGCGGCAACACAAAGCCAGCATAGTAGGATAACGGCATAAACGCAACGGCGAGCACGAGGGTGACAATCAGGAAGTACAATACTAGCTGTAGCGGGAGCCAGCCTGCCAACGGTTGCCAGTTCAAAGGAGGGAAGCCGGGCGCAAAGCTCTGTAACAGGTCGCGTAACCACTTCTCCAACCCTGTGCCGAAGACAATGGCAAGTCCGACAACGACAATAGCTATTTCCAGTACAGAGAGTCTTCGACGAATGCGAGCGTACTCGCGGGCCTGCTGCTGTCGTTCTACTTCAATCTCCATGCCATGCTGCTCCTTTCAGACAGGGACAAAGTGAGAGATGCTGATGCGCCTATATCCAGGTTACACCTACAATGTTACGAGATATGCACGCTATTATTCCAGCATGCTGTTGAGATTTTCCAGCGAACGACGAGCGCTCTCCAGGGAAGGAATGCTGGGCTTATCGTTCTCGACGAGCAAGAAACGCGTGCTGCCTTCCTGCGCCACCTGACAGATGGCAGCGATATCCAGCGAGCCGTCGCCCACCTCGGTGAACGTGCGGTCGGCTGTCATATCTTTGAGATGGAGCAACGGCACCCGTTCAGCATACTGCCGTAGATAAGCCACCGGATCAACGCCAGCGAAGGCCGCCCAGTAGACATCAAACTCCAGCTTGAGCACGTCCGGGTCCGTTTCATCAAGTAAAATATCCAGCAGATAGCGGCTACTCAGCTGATCGCACTCGAATTCGAACGCGTGATTATGGTAAACCAGCGTCACACCCCGCTGCTGACAGCGTTGTCCCGCCCGGTTCAAGCGCACAGCCAGAGCGCGTATGCCATCCGCGCTCCGCAGTTCTGGAGGAAGGGAAGGCATTACCATGAAGGGGCAACCAATATCGAGGCAGTAGTTCAGCTCGCTCTCAATATTTTGCTCTAGCGTGCTCAGACCGATATGGGTACCGGCGGCCCGCAAGCCCGTATCAGCCAGCAACGCCGCCATTTCGCGCGACATCAGGCCGCCATATCCAGCAAACTCTATCGCCGCGTAGCCCATCTCAGCCACTCGCTGCACCGTGCGCTTGAAATCCTGCGCCGTCTGGTCCCGCACAGTATATAATTGAAGCCCTACGTGCATATCTTTCATCAAAAATCTCCCAACTCTTCAAGCGATCTCTAATCCTGCGTTTCTTGCCTGAATTAGTGTTAGTATACCATCTCTGGGAAATAGCATTGATAAGGTCAGAAAAACGCCGCCCCGTCGTAGCGACCTCCCACGATGAATCGGGGAGCTACAGCGCGTCCAATTCATTGCCTGTCCTGGCTCACCACGAGCCGACCAGGGCAAGCGCAAGGCCCCATCCACCCCGCTCACCTCCCCTTGCCCCTACTAGCGTTCTCCCACCAGCGCATCCGACCCCAAAACCAGCCCGAACGGCTTGTTCACTGGGCGAGGGAGGCGGTAGGGGCAAGGGGATGGGCTGGCGGAATTGCAAGAACTTGCGCTTGCCCTGCCTCCTATACCGCGATCTCGTCTTCGTTCTCGGCTAGTTCGTAGAGCTGGTCCAGGGTCTGGGTTCTGGCTTTTTCGATGCGGGCAACGCGCTTATTGAACTGCGTCATGGCAAAACCAATGTAGCTCTGCATGTTGATGCCGAAGGGTCGCTCCGCCTCTTCAGGATAGGTATCCGACTCCTGAACGACTCCTAGCGCGAGCGGCAATAGCTCGTTCATGCGAGCCTCAACGACCGACCAGATGGCGGGGTCTTGAGCCACGAGACGCGAGATCAGGTACACACCATAGGCGATATGACGCGATTCGTCGCGCTTGAGATAGCCAATGCCCTGCTGGAGACCCGGCATCAGGTTGTTGGTGGCGAGCATATCAAAGTAGGTCTGATAGCCAGTCTCCGCCAGTACGCCCTCGATAATCATATTGTATGTGACAGAAGCTCTGGCCTGCGCCTCTGGCGATGAATCGTGCAGTAGCGCATACATGGTTGCTGGCAGTTCTTCGTAAAAGAGTCGGCGATAGCTGGGAGTATGAAAATAGTGCAGATCGATGCGCTCCTGTACCACCTCATCCAGAAAACGCCGGAAGAATTCGGTGTGCTTCGCCTCTTCCCACAGGAAGGTGGTCAAAAACATTTCTTCTTCCAGATGGCCCTCCTGCGCGATTGTGAGCATCAGCGGCAATAAATCGAGCGTGACGCTCTCCTCTCCAGCCTGAAATAGGGAGGTCAATCTCAGGATGGTTTCTCTCTCCCCCTCATTGCATTGCTGCCAGTCAAGCGCGTCCTGCGAAAAATCAATATTTCGCGGGTCCCATACTCCCAGCTTTTTGGCCTTGTGATAGAGGCGCATCGGGAGTATATCGTGGCGCAAACCCTGAGAGCTGGTTGTGACGAATGAGTGGTGCGGCTTGTATATTTGTGTCATGGCTCCACTTTCCTTCTGCTAGCGAGTAGTGTGTAAGTTCTTTACCATGTCAACGTTCGAGGTTATTGAGACATATCGTGACTGACTGTCAGTCACGATATGTCGATAGTATGCAGCAGAGATTGCCCGGTGTCAATGGGCTTTCAGTCCTGCTGATGACACGAATCTGCTAGCGTTATGACTACGAAAACAAGCGATCCGCCACAACGTCGCTACTGACCTTCCAGGGCTTGATTTTTTTGAAAGAGTCCGTATTGACGTTAATCTCAACCGTAGGAATATAGCCGCCCTGCTTCTGAACCAGCAGAGAATACGTAGGCTGCCCGGAACCCTGTTTGACTGCATGGGGCACATACCACGAGAGGGTAATGTAAGAGGTGCAGTTCTTGGGCGTCACGGTCAATCCCCCCCACATGGCGCGTCCTGGCAGATCGCTGGTTAACGCGGTCGGGCTGCCAAGCCTGTCTATGGGCCATGCCTCGTGGAACAGCCGATCTCCTAGCGAGTAGTTGCCGCTGGGGCAGTAGCGCGCGTCGCTTGGGAACGAGGTTTTATATTGTGCGCAGTCGTTTTGCGGCGGCGCTGGCTTATTGTCCTTGTTACCTCCAGTACCGCTGGTGCCACCGTTGCCATTAGGTGGGGGCTGAGTCGGCTTGCACAATGCCTGACCGGTATCGAAGCCGTCGCCCCAGAGGAATTGCGCCGATTGCGGGACGTAGACGCGGATATAGTCGGCATAGGTATCGAAGCCGTAGACCGGGCCAGTCTGCCGATAATCGAGCGTGATCGTGAGGGTATGGGTAGCGCCGCCCTGATTGTCCAGTACGACATCGTCGTGCTCGGTGGTATGCACGTACTGGCTGGCTTTGCTAATACTGATATTGGCCTGCACCACCATAAACCCGTCCTGTTTACTAAAGGTGTTCATTGCGCCGCTATAGCCATGCTCAACTAACCATTGCTCGGCAGTAGGATCGGTAAAGTAGATTTCCAGATCGCGCGATTGCAAATCTTTGACCGCACCTTTGATAATATCGAGCAGTTTCTTGGTTGGCAGATGGCGCACATGGTCGAGCAGCGTCTTGCCCACAAGTGAGGTAAAGGCCTTTCGTACAGCGTGACTATTATCGCCAGTCTTCTCGCGCTGGATTGCGATAGCGCTGTAGTCCTGCTGGTAAAAGTGCAGACGATCCTCTAGATTCTTAGAAGTGATGGTCTCATTGTATTCATCGATGCGAATCGGGCCAGTCACGTCGAGAATATGGCCGATAAAGGTGGGCGTAAAGGAGATATCGCCATCGACGGGACCGCCGCCCTCCTCTTCAAAAACTTTCATGCTCAAGCGAGCGGTGGTTGGATAATCCGCCGAAAGGTTGGAGTCGCGCAGACCCCAGTTGCCAAAGTTCATCCAGTTCCGATACTCTGGCGGCGCGGGGCGTCCGAGTTCAATGCCGTTGCCCGCATAGTCGAGTAAGGCTACATCTCGCAAGTTGAATGGGGCCATGCTGCCATCCTGGATCTGCAAAATGCCGTATTGTCCGGTAAAGCCGCCACTGGGGCGCAACTCGGCGCGATCCATTGTCTGCACCAGGAAACGCCTCTGGCTCCCCACACCAAGCAGCCAGGCTATCGGCGGCACTAACTCCTGTGCCTGCGAGATCAGATCGCGTGCCTGCGGCAGTTGATCCAGCAGCCCGACGAGCTGGGTCTTCTGCTTATCATTGATGGGGATATCCTTCAAATTCACCTGACTCATATTTAATTGAATATCGTCAATATAATAGAGTGCATGAACCAGAGTTCCCTGAATAGTCGAGATATCGGCAGTAGAAATGAGAGGCTTTGAGGAGCTATCGGCGAGCGGAGAGCCATGAATAATGCGAGCCGCGATTAACCCGACATTGCTCACTTCCTGCCCCATACGCGATACGTCCAGAGCCACCTGTACCAGATGCTTTGCAGCAATCAGCTTGCTGCTATAGTCAGGCGAGAACTGATTGACCGCCTCCTGCACATCGGGGCGATTCACCAGGAGTTGGAGATCGGTAAAATCTTTTTCTGCTGCCGCCAACTCTTTCTGAGCCTGTTGCAGCTTATCTGGATTGAGCGCCGCCGTCGGATCATCTTTTGAGATCGGCAGCAGCGTCTTCACCGTGAGCAAATGATTGATGCCATCGTGCGCCATCGTGCTCACGCTGTTATAGAGGTTATAGGCTGTCAGCCCGGCTCCCAGTGGCAGGAGTATGCCCAGCATGATAACCACAAGCACGCCAATACTCACAAGGCGATGGAGTTTGCGCTTGCTTGTATCCTTCTCAGCACGCCGTCGGCGTTTAGAGGCGATATACCAGGGGCCAGTACTATGCTTAGTAGCGCCGGAAACTTGCCGACGCCTGGCATAGCGAGCTGCCAGAGCAGTGCTTAGCAATTTCGAGGAGGTCGCTACCGGCTTTATGACAGTTGGCAGAACGGGAGAGATGCGAGCAGGAATAGCCTTCCCCATCCGCTGCAATATCAGCGACCCAACCGCTACCAGCGACGGTTTGCCAGCTCTGTCTGGTATCTCCTCTTCGACGACAACCGTTTTTTCCTGCTGCTCGGCCTCGGACTCAGCTAGCTCGTCAGCCGCCACTTGCTGCTCGGTCTCGGACTCAGCTAGCTCATCAGCCGCCTGCTGATCGTCAAGGGTCGCGCTCTCCTCGTCTGGTTCGGTTGATAACAGTGTAGCAGCCGTATCAGTTTCCGCGTCTTCTTGTTCGCTTAATGGCAATGAATCAGCCGTTTCTGATGGTGCGTCTTCTTGTTTGATGGATGGTAACTTATCAGTCCTATCGGCTATTGTCTCTTCTTGCTCGCTTGATGGCAATGGAGCAACATCAGATGACACCTGAGCAGCGGCTTCCGCTGCTTCATCAGCTTCTTCCACACATACGGCAACATCTGCTTCTTGCTCATCAGATGGCTCAGTCACGGCAGCATGGACAACGGCATCCACTGAATCGCGCTCAATCGTTGTCGTCGCTGCGTTCTCTGGCGTGACAGCTTTGGGAATTGCAATGTGTGTCCCTGGCGCGAGGATGCGAAAGCCCCAGGGCGTTCCATCTTCATGCCGCATCAGGCATTGCTCAGCCAGCTCGACCAGTTGCTCCACTGAGAGGTGATACGCGGTCGCAATCTCCTCGACTGATTGGTCTGTTGTAAAGTAGGCTGTGATAGCCGCCTTGCGTCTATAATAATGCTTTCTTCCTCGCTTATTCAAACGCTGGACATCAAACTTCTGCCATGAAGAAATATCGTGTTGGCGTCCCTGGTTAAGAGAGGCATGTTCCGCATGTATGTCAAGCAATGTTTTTACCCCCGCAGCGCATATCCATAAAAGCGTGAAATGATATATGGCAAAAACAATAATGTCATATTTGTTCAGATCGGGAATCAAGGCTTAATATAGGTAGATAATTTGTTTGTACCCTGAATGATCCCGAAAGTCAAGTGAAATAGATCACATTTTCTACTCAATCTGTATGGAGTTATGAAAAAACTCCCCTAATAAAATAGACGCAGAAAGGGATCATTTGGTTTCTTTTCCTATCAAAAAGGGCTAAAGCAGCCGGGTAATCGCAAAAAACTTTGTGGCATTTTTACGATTACCCAAAAAATGAGCTACTTTAGCTTTGCCGCGAGCGCGTTTAGTTGCTCCCGCAGTTTGCGATTCTCTTCCCTCACCTCATCAAGGTCTTTGCGTAACAGCTTGAGCTGCTCATCGCTTTTATCACCGGTACGCAGCATATATGCAGCCATACGCATCAGGCGCTGGACCCCTGCTTCCAGCTCAGCAACTGCCAGACGCTCAAGCGTCTCAATAGCGCGTTTCTCGCCCAACGACATTAAAGCCCTGGATGCAATCATGCGCACTGGTCCCCAGCTATCATGCTCGACGGCATTGAGCAAACCTGTTACCGCTCGCTGGCGCGCCTCTTCACTGTAAAGATGGCGTTGATGGCCAAGCATAGCCAGGCTGAAAGCTGACGCACGCCGTAGCGTCGGATGGTTGCTGGGATTGTTGAGATAGCCGACGAGAATATCAACTACCCGATCCTCGCCTGTTGCTGCCAGGCCACTGAAGATACCACGCTGCACAATGTTCATCCACGAGGGACGCTCGATGGTTTTGGTTAAGAGATCGACGCTGCCTGCTGTCCGCGTTTTCCCCAGCGCCTCGGCGGCTGCCGTCTCCACTCTATAGCTGGCATCGCCCTTTTCAAGAATAGGACGCAACGCGCTCGCTGCCCGTTGCGCCAGTTCCGCTTGCTGCGGAGCCTGGAATTCTCCTAGAGCGCGGACAATCGCTTCTCGCACGCGCGAATGCTGAACAGGATCGAGGGCCTGCAACGTCTGGATCAGCGCCGTTTGCGCTCTTTCAGTGCCAAGCTTGCCAAGCGCGGCTGCCGCAGCAACCCGCACCCCCCAGAACGCGTCGTTATTTAGCGCATCGCTGAGCGCCTCAATGCTCTCATTGTCGTTTCTCTCACCCAGAGACTCGGCTGCTTCCACCCGCCCAAGCACATCCAGGTCATGCGCCAGTTGATAGCGCAGCATTTTCGTCGGGCGTTCGAATTTCAGCGTTTTGAGCAACCAGCCGTCCGGGTCAACGCGGATCATTAGCGGCTCACGCTCTAGCGGAACGTAGAAGCTCTGCTCAACCTGCCCATCTTCTCCCAGCGTGACCCGAAGCGGGATGGTGCGCGTCTCCTTTGTATGCTCATCTCTGGCTGCCTCGTCCGAGGTCGGGACGGTAAAGGCAAGGTCGAGAGGAGTAACGAAACATGGAGTCAGCTCATCAACCGTCTGCGTTTGCTTGATTCTGAGATTGAGCATCCGCTGTTCGTTATTCCACGAGTGACTGACTTCGAGAGCCGGATAGCCACCGCTATAGATCCATTGCTGGAAAAATTGTGCCAGGCTGCGTCCGCTCACCTCTTCCAGGGTACGCTCCAGATCGGCGGTAATCACCTCTTTTTCGCGATAGCGTTCAAGGTACGCCTTGATGGCACGCCTGAATGTGGCATCGCCGAGCTGATGGCGCAGCATGTGCAACACCCAGCCCCCTTTATTGTAGAGGTGTCGGTCAAACAGCTCAAAGCCATGATCGTAGTAGACATGGTAGACAACGGGCCGCCGATAGTTGTTATCCTCTTGCAAGTAGCCCTTTTTGACATCGAGCATAGAATATTTAAACCAATCAGCGCCCAGATCGTGCTCGCCCCATAGCTCCTCAAAGTATGTGGCAAAGCCTTCGTTGAGCCAACCATTGGCCCAGTCGCGGCACGTTACCAGATCGCCAAACCACTGATGAGCCAGTTCGTGGGCCACAACTGGCACCAGATCAATGTCCAGCGCCGCCCGCTGATCTGGCAACAGGGTAAAGCTATGCGTGGTCGCGGTCGTATGCTCCATCGCACCCGTATAGAGCTCGACCACCGTCTGCGCATACTTATCATACGGATACTCGACGCCTGTAAACTCAGAATAGAAGGCCATCATCGCGGGCGTTTTCTCCATGAGCAGGAGAGCATCATCTTTGCGATCTTTGCGCACATAGTAGTTAACGGGCTTGCCCTTATAGTGATCCTCAATCACGGCGAAATCTGCCACGACCAGCGAGATCAAATACGCGGCATGCTGCACATCGTGTCGCCAGTGATGGGTTTTGGTCGCGCCGTTATCGGTGACGCTGAGCAGGTTGCCATTAGCAACGGTCAGAAATTGGGCAGGGACGGTCACGATAATCTCTGTCGTGGCGCGATCATTCGGCGAGTCGTGGCAGGGAAACCAGTGACTATGGTAGCGCGGCTGCCCAAAGGTCCAGGCTTGCACGGGACGCGTCGGATCTTCTGGCGCGGGTTTGATAAAGTGCAACCCTGTACGCGGCTTTGCATGATAGGTAATGGCGATGGTAAATTGCTCGCCGTGATGGTACGGGCGATCCAGCGTGACGACTAATTTCTTCCCGGTGGTGCTATAAGCCAGACCGGGGCCACCGACCAACGACACGTTTTCGATGTGCAGATCTACAGCATCGAACGTAATAGTTCTGACCTCCTCATACAGAGCGGAAAAGGTCGTATATACTGTCCCGGCGATGGTTTCCTGGTCGAAATCGAGCGCAATTTCGAGTTTAACGTGCTTCACGTCGGCTGGTCGGTCGGGCGCATACTGCACTTTATCGCCGGGCAGTTCAAAGGCACGCGCCCTGGGGGCAGGCTGGCCGTTCAGGAAAAATAGACTATAGCCATTCCCAATGTCTATAGTATGAGTACGATTACAATCTGGCACGATGCTTCTCCTATCTCAGTTGCTACGTGTATCCTCACACTGTTTCGCTCCTCCTATTAGTACACGCAAATTGCATACGTTTTTCAAACCTCTGCATCACTTAATACGTAGCTTCTATAGTATGGAATATTTTTTTCAAGAAAGGCTAGTTTATGCGTACAGTCACCCCCCGGATTAACCGAATCTCCCAAATTGTACGCTTCTTTAGAGTCTCGCGCCTGCTTTTATGGACGATCTGGACAATTTATCGTGAGCGGCGGCGTGTGATTCGGGCGCGTGAGCGAGGAAACTACGAGGTACAACCAAATATCGAGGTGCTGATTAAAGTGCTGGTCGCTTTCCGCAAAACCGCGATCAAACTCGGCGTATTGATGATTAAGCTGGGACAATTTCTCAGTTCGCGAGCCGATCTGCTGCCAGAACAGGCGTTGAGCGTGCTTAGCTCATTACAAGATGAGGTGCCGCCCGCGCCTTTTGAGCACGTTATGGCGGTGATTGAGTCCGAGCTGGGCAAGCCTGTCGAAGAGCTATTTAGCACCCTGGAACGCAAATGTACCGCCGCTGCCTCACTCGGTCAGGTTCACAAAGCCGTATTGGCGGCGACAGGCGAGACCGTAGCGGTCAAAATTCAGCGTCCAAATATCGAACAACTGGTAAATATGGATTTGAGCACGCTCAAGTTTGTGATCTGGCTCATCTCCCATTTCGTGGATACCAGTGACTTTATCGATCTGATGGGCGTCTACCGCGAGTTCAGGCGCACAGTCCAGGAAGAGATCGACTATGTGACTGAAGCTGCCAATGCCAAACGCTTCCGCGAGATGTTTCAAGACGATCCTACTATCTATATTCCCCGCGTCTACGAAGACTATATCTCACGCCGCGTGCTGGTGCTGGAATGGATCAACGGCATTAAAATCAACGATTACGCAGCCCTTAATGCTGCCGGGATCAACCGTCTCGAAGTAGCCAAAAGAACGGTCAGCTCTTACTTTCATCAGTTCTTTGAGGAGGGCTTCTTCCACGCCGATCCTCACCCCGGCAATATTTTTGTGAAGCAAGGCTCCTCTGCCTCCGGCCCGGTGATTGCCTTCGTAGATTTTGGCATGGTCGGAACCCTGACAAAAAATATGAAGAAGTCGCTGAAAGATCTATTTTTGAGCTTTGTGATGCGCGATTCCAAAGCTCTGGCCAATGCGCTGGTCAAGCTAGGATTTATTGGCGAAGGGGCGAATCTGGCCTCGATTGAACGCGGGCTATCTTTGATGCTAGAGCAGTATTACGGCATGACGCTGGGAGAGGTGCGCGAGCTGGATATTCCAGAGGTAGCGCGAGATATTGAGAATCTGCTTTATGGCCAACCCTTTCAAGTCCCGGCCCAGTTTGCCTTTACCGGACGCGCCGTTGGAACGCTGGTGGGCGTCTCTACTGGTCTTGCCCCCGACTTTAACTTTGTGGAGGTCGCAACCCCTTATGCGCGTCGTTTCCTGGGGCTTGATGCTGAGAACATAGGGCAGACAGTTCAGGAGGTGCTAACCCAGGTAGTGGATACGGGGCGGGTATTGCTGGAGTTGCCGCGTGCGCTGGAACGGGTTATCAGCAAAATTGAAACAGGCCAGGTCGAGGTCAGACTGAGCGAGGCACTCGCGCCGGGACGTGGGCGCAGGCGCGGACGCAGAAGAGGGAGCAGAAATGGCAGCGTGTCCTCTAACGGTGGTGGCGTTGGGGGACTCTCGCTGGCGTTCGCCTCTGCGGTTTCATTAGCGGGTGGCGTTTTTTTGACCAATGCGCATCAGTTCGCCCCCGGCTGGTTCTGCCTGGGACTGGCGGCCATAACCGTGCTGGGATTATTGTTGAGAAGGTAGATAACGATGCAGGTTATTGGGTGCGTCGCATGAAGCACCCAATAACCTGCATGCCTACAGCAATATCCACCCTTCGCCCTCTCGCCTGACGCGCCCTTCACGCTCCAGCTTGAGCAGGTGCGCTTCGACTGAACGGGCCGCAACCGGATGCAGCTTAGGATCGACATCGACGTAAATACGCTCGACCATAGCGGGGATGGCCGTGCCTCTGGGCAGCGTCTGCAATGCCTCTATCACTTGTTGTTCACGTAACATGCGGTGAGCAATATATTCGCTCAGCTTGCCCTGTGGATCGGCGATATTCGGGCCATGCGAAGGGACCATCTCCTTGATCTCCATTTGCTGCAAGCGTTTGAGCGAATTGAGGTAGTCTAGCAGGTCGCCTTCGGGAGGGCTGATAACCACCGTGCCTGTACCCGCGATCAGATCGCCAGCGAAGAGCACACGCTCTTGCTCCAAAAAGTAGCAGTGGTGGTCAAAACGATGGCCGGGCGTATGAATAGCCCGCAGCGTATCATTGCCTATCGCGAACGACGCACCATCAGGGATCTCTTCATCCGCAATCGGCACCCCTTTGCGGTTAAAGGCGTAGATCGGCACCTTGAGCCGTTCATGCAGGGTAGCTGCTCCGCCAATATGGTCGGGATGTCCATGTGTAATCAGGATGCGCTTGATGCCGCCGCGCGCCTCGCCCTCGCGCACAATCGCATCAAGGTGCGCGGGATTGTCATCGGCTGGATCGATCACCAGCGCACCTCCTGGTCCGCCGCCTAAAACCAGCGTGTTTGTTCCCGGTCCTGTCATGATTGAGGCATTGGGTGCCAGAATAATCGTATAGGTGTTTGACATAAATGTTCCTCTTTGACCGCAGCTACGCTATAATTTCCAGGGTTTATCCGCATCTTCGGGCAGGTAAACATGGGGTTTGCCGTCTTTTTGCGTGAGAATGGGCAGATGCATTGTTACATAGCGTGAGGAAGCGGCATCGAGCGCCTCCTGAACGGTGCGGAATGCGGACAGATCGCGCAGTTGGTGAAAGGTCGGGAAGGCAATTGGGATCTCGCGGCGCTGAAAGCGATCAAGGGCTTCGGCAGGCCGTATCCAGACGCCATCGCTTGTCTCTAGCCTATCATAGGCCGCCTCCTGCTCCAGAGGGGCGGTTGCAAGGAAAAAGTGGGTGTCATAGCGTTTTGGCAGACCCTCCGGCGTGATCCAGTGAGCAAAATAAGCGAGATGATCGGTAGCCAGCACCAGTTGCTCAGCCCGCGCCATCTCTACCAGCGAGCCTTTGCGCTCATTGAACGCCTGGCGATAGTCGGCAAAGCGTGCAACTCTCTCCTCTAAGATCGTCAGCATCGCGCCATCGCGGTAGGCCAGGAGCACATTAGCCTCCTCAAATAGCTCGCGGATCGCGGCGGCTCGTGCGCCACTGCCCAGAGCGGTGCGTCCCTCCGGGTCTGCTGCTGTCGGGGCCACCGGTTTACACAGCCCAGCAGTTTCCTCGGCCTGATGGTCATCTTGAGAGACCGAGCCGCCGGGAAACACGTACATATTGGGCATAAACTCGCTCTGGACCGCACGTTGAACCATGAAAACCTCAATGCCTTCTTGCCCGGATGTCGCATCGCGCAATAACATCACCGTGGAAGCTAGCCGGGGCTGTACTGCCATCACATCGTTCTCCATTCTTACAAAAAACATTTCTGGCACATGCTCAAACCTCGTTACGAACGCGCATAGGCGATAAATCGAGTCCCTACGAAGGATATACGAGGTTTGTTTCCTTGCGTTTATAGTACCATATACACCTGCCACAAATTATCTTGTGGTATGATGCTTTACATAGAAAGTTTTTATATGTTGTATACCCACGACTTCTGCTATAATGCCTGAGTCTATCTCGTGACAGCTAGAATGAAAGAGAAGCTGGTGTGCGGATGTCTACCAACAACGACCATCTATTATCTCATACTACATACTTACGGGTCGGGCTGATTGGCGATCCAGTGGCGCATTCCCTTTCCCCTCGCTTTCAGCAAGCCGCTCTGGATGCATGTAGCATTTCAGCACGGTACGAACTATGGCATACACCAGGAGATACATTAGTTGAGCGGATACGCTCGCTGTGTGCGAAAGATTGCCTGGGGGCTAACGTGACCATTCCCCATAAACGAGCGGTGATGCCATTGTTGGATCAGATTGACCCATTGGCAGCCCAGATCGGAGCCGTCAATACTATCGTTCATCGCGATGACTATCTCTATGGGTACAATACCGACGCGCCCGGATTATTATGCGCTCTTCAGGAACAAGGCATTGGTAAAGCCGAGTCCAATGGACAGATCATCCTCAAAGGCTATACGGTGGTACTGTTGGGAGCCGGGGGAGCCGCACGCGGGGCCGCTTTTGCTGTGACGGGTGCAGGCATTGAACGTCTGATTATTCTCAATCGTCACCTTGAACGCGCTCAGATGCTGGCCGCCGATGTGCAACAGCATTATGATGGCCCAGTGTTTAGTTTGAACGATCCCGCTTTTTTGATTCCTCACCCATCCGCGATTATTATTAACGCGACCTCGCTTGGCATGCATGAAGATGCCAGCCTGCTCCCTACCGACGTATTGGCCCGCTTCGACGCTGACACCTTCGTCTACGATATGATTTATAATCCGAGCCAGACGTACCTGCTCTGCCAGGCTCGTACGATAGGTATGCGTACGGCCAATGGCCTGTCGATGCTTTTACACCAGGGCGCTCTTTCTTTTACGCTCTGGACTGGCAAGCCTGCGCCGTTAGATGTGATGAGGGCAGCTTTGGGGTAAAATAGAGGAAAATACATCATTAAGGAGACGTTCGTGAGATTTGTCAGCTTTTCTACCCCTGCGATCCCGGAGCCGCATCTAGGGCTTGTGCGTGACGAAGAAGTTGTTGACATCGATCTGGCTGGTCGCGCCCTTCAAGTTTCCGTTCCTGACCAGATGTTAGGGCTGATCGACCATTATGAGCAGTATAAAGCGGGCTTGCAGGCAATACTGGATAAAGCCGGGAGCCGCCGCTTTAGCCAGGTCAAAACTTTCACCGATATCGGTGCCGCCCATGCTCTCAATGCCGTGCATCTGACGGCTCCTATCACCCAGCCACGCAAAAATGTCTTTTGTGTTGCGATCAATTACCGCGAGCATGCGCAGGAGACAGGGCATATCCGTGAACACAAAGGCGTCCCGCCAGAAATCCCCGTATTTTTTACCAAAGCTCCGACAGCCATCAACGAACCGTATGGAGAGATCGTCATTGACCCGGCAGTCTCGCAAGAGATCGATTGGGAGGTTGAACTGGCGGTTATTATCGGCAAGCGCGGAAAAAACATCCGGCCAGAGGATGCGCATTCGTATATTTTTGGCTACAGCGTCCTCAACGATGTCACGGCCCGCGATCTCCAGGCACGCCACAAGCAATTTTTCAAGGGAAAGAGCCTCGATGGCTCCTGCCCGATGGGGCCCTGGATCGTCAGCGCCGACGAGGTTGCCGATCCGCAAAATCTCAACCTCAGCCTGCGGGTCAACGGCGTCACCAAGCAAAGCTCAAACACGCGCTTGATGATCTTCCCTATCGCAACGCTGATCGCCACCTTCTCGCTCGGCATGACGCTGGAGCCGGGGGACATCATCGCAACCGGCACCCCTAGCGGCGTCGGTTTCTCGCGTGTCCCCCCTGAGTTTCTCAAGCCAGGCGATGTCATGGAATCCGAGGTTGAGGGCATTGGCCTGATCAGAAATACGGTCGTTGGCGTGCGTTCGTAGGGATTAGACGTGCGCCTCCTCGCGTATCCAGCTGGGGAGCGCACCCCACAGATTGAGGGCCATTGTGCGCGTATGCCAGAGGCGCGGCGGAGTGCTGGCGTCCCGGTCGTAATATTGCTGGATCTCGGTTGAAAGCTCAATGTGTATGCCATCGGCGTCGGCAAAACGCACAAAGAGATCGTTGCCTGCGCCGTGGCGACCCGGCCCCCAGAGGATCGGGATCTGTTGATTGCTGAGATGGTCGCACCAGCGCAACAACTCGGCCCTATCGGCAATGCTGTACCCGATATGGTCAACGCCGGGCTTATCTAAAATCAACATGATGGTATGATGAGCATTGTTGCAACGCAGCCAGGCGCACTCGCGCAAAAGCCAGTCGGAGAGATCAAAGCCGAGCGACTCGGTATAAAATTCAACCATTGTATCCAGGTGCAGCGTACGCAAAGCTATATGTTGCAGGCCATACGGTTGTATCCTGCGCCCCTTGTTCACCGCGAGGCGCGAGTCATCGGCTGCGACCGAGATTTCGATGCGGTTTCCGTCGGGATCAGCAAACCAGAGCGTATCCCCCAGATCGGGATCGCCATCACGCGCCCCTAACTCAGGATTGACGCCCGATATTTTGAGTCGAGCAGCCAGTGCAGCGAGTTCAGCATCGCTATCAACCTCGAAAGAGAGGTGGTGGAGTTGCGTCTGCTGCACGGGCCTCCGACCGTTATTTGCTGCTGAGCGCAGATCATTAAATAGCCCCAGGACGTGATGTTCGCCTCCCAGGCTAAAGAACAGATTAGCATCTTCTAGCTCGACTTCATCCGAAGCGTTTTCAGATGGGATGTACGGATCAAGTCCCAATGTTTGACGATAGAACCGTGCCTGCGCAGGCACATCCGCCGACCATAACCCAACATGGGCTAGACGTTTCACTTTGACCTTCTGTATCTGCTGATTGCTCACGACTATCTCCTCCTGAATGCCAGGCACGATTTTTTCTATCATGATACCTAGATGAGAAAAAAGGGTCAATGGGATCACCCGAAGGTCATATCTGTTATTCAGGGTGTTGCTGGGGAGATTCCTGGGGCGGTGGCGAAGCTTCTGTGCGCTGGGCCTGCTCTTCCAGCTTCAGAAAATGCTCGACATCAGTAGAAGAGAGGTCAATTGTTTCCAGCACGCGAATAAGAGGCGTCGCGGGCATGGGCGTCTCTGGAAAAGTCATTGTCGGCAACGGCCTGCTATGTGGCCTGACGCTGGGAGTAGTGGGCGCAACGGCAGGTAAGGATACCGGAGATCTCCCAGGAAGCACGGAGGGAACAGATGCGCCATCATTGAATAAAAAATGGAAAATGAGGACATTGGTCATGGTGCAGAGGGTTGCGAGTATCAGCTGTACATACCAGTGCTGCCAGATGCAAACTACCAGTAGCACACCGACGATTGGCAGAGAGAGCACAATTCTTCTATGGATACGCAACTTTAGAGGGGGAATGCGCCAATGCTGGGAAGATGCAACGGGCCTGCTCTTATGGGTACATTTGTGCTTGCGTGGCCTTTGCGTGCCTGGCTGATAGAACCATTTGACAATCATAGCTCTACGCCATTGCGCTATTTTGCCGGTCGCCGGATTCCATTGCACGCGTTCAGGCCAGATGGCCCTGCTGACTTTGCTCGTCCCCTGAAGCCTCTTCCTATCCCCGCTCATCCTCTTCACCCTGCCCCACAATCCCTGAGTAAGGAGAGATCTCGCGCCCTCTCTATCGCGGCACTGAAGTGCCGGTATTTAACCGGTTCACTCCAGTGCATGATGTGGAACACCCTTTGATACTCCACAACCGCCATTTGCTCGCCGAGTATATAACACCACCAGCAATAGAAATGAGCCGCAAAAGCTGACTGCATTCACGCCTATGACTGACGCATTGCGTCAACCACAGCACCACTCAACAACCACGCCACCACATGCATTGCCCTGCGGCTCCACTTCTATCAACCCGACTACCCCGCACAACATATACCCGGCAGCTACCTCACCACCTCCCTGTATCCCAACACCACATCCACCCCACACAGGATACAGGTGTACCCTCAGGCACTCACACACCGGCACTTCACTACCGCGATAGAGATTTGATCGCTGACAACTCTCCCTTCAGAGACCCCATCCCCTCATTCCTCGTGTTCAAGCTCGGCCTCATTTTCCTCCGCCCGATCACGAAGACATTGTACGCGCACGACAATCAACTCGTGGTTGTGATATGATGGAGATTCAGTTAAGAACAGTGTTATTTCCTATCGATACCTTAACTTTTTAATCGAATTATCTGCTTATTTTTATATTGATATTATAGAAATTGTAAAATTCAACTTCCCCGATGTCACTGGTTTGCACAAAAAAAGAGACACAGCGGGGCGCGGCACCTACATGTGATGGTGCGGCCCTGCTGTGTCTCTCTCTAATGAGTTTCTTCGTCGCCTTCTTCAACGTGGATTTTGCCACGTATCTCAGTTGAGGGGGTATGGGAGGGGGGGTCCCACTCAAACTTCACTTTCTGACGTTTAATCGGGATGTTCGAGCGCAGGCTATCCATACCGCCTTCGTGGGCAAAATTCACCTGCATCTGGTCCTCATCGACATCCAGACGACGTGAAACAACCGAGATCAGTTCTTTTTTAATCACTTCAAGCAGTTCTGGATTGAGCTTTAAGCGATCATGTACCAGCACAACTTTCAGGCGTTCTTTTGCCAGTTCGCCCGGTGTGGGCTTCTTTCGACCAACCCTGAATTCAAAAACACCCATCTTACTGCTCCCTTCAGGATGATTGAGAGCGGATACGCTTCTCAACCGGTGCAGGACCAAACCCAACGAAGCGGCGTAATCGTTCCAGGAGCGTTGGAGATTCTTCAAGCTCATCGAGCGGGATCTCCTGGCCTATAATGCGCTGGGCAGAGTTTAAAAAGGCGCGACCGGCTCGCGAACGTTTCTCGTAGACGGCGGGTTCGCCCTTATTTGTAGCGACAATAATCGATTCATCCTCTGGAATGATACCGAGTAGATCAATACCAAGCACTTCTAAAACATCCGCGACATCCATCATATCACCCCGGCGGATCATTTCGGGTCGAAGGCGATTGAGAATCAGGCGAGGTTCAGGCTTTCCTGCCGCTTCCACCAGCCCGATGATGCGATCCGCATCTCGGACCGAAGCCATTTCTGGATTGGCAACAATCACAATTTCGTCCGCACCCACAATGGCGTTACGAAATCCCTGCTCAATGCCAGCCGGAGAGTCGATTAGCACAAAATCAAACTCCTGGCGAAGTTGCTGACATAGTTGTTCCATCTGAATGCTATTAACGGCATTTTTATCACGCGTCTGTGCCGCGGGCAGCAAATAGAGGTCGGGCAACCGCTTGTCCTTAATCAGTGCCTGCCTCAGACGGCACTGCCCCTCGACAACATCTACGAGATCGTAGACAATGCGATTCTCCAACCCCAAAACAGCATCAAGATTGCGCAAACCAATATCCCCATCGACCAGCGCGACCTTCTTCCCCTCCATCGCAAGCGCGGTTCCCAGGTTTGCTGTCGTGGTGGTCTTGCCTACTCCACCCTTGCCTGATGTGATGGTAATTACCCTGCTATCCATGCTTCACTCCGTATGAAGAATTGTTCAGACTTCCTCAGGAGAACGATTCGTCCCTGGTCCTTATGATGATAGAGTATACCACCACAAGACAATAAAATATATAAAAGTGATACAACTATTTCCGTGGAGGGCGACCACTGACCCAGGTTTCTACTATAATTTGCCCCTGTCTGATCGTCGCGACTTCTGGGCGCGGCTGGGCCTCGAACCCTTCGGGAGGACGTGAGAGCAGGTGAGCAATACGTAATTGGACGGGAGAGAGTTGAAGCGAACAGACGAGCGCCTGTTCATTATCTGGATAGCCAGCATGTACCATCCCACGCAGCACACCCCATACCAGAATATCTCCGCCCGCGACTATTTCCGCGCCATGATTGACATCACCGAGCACGACCACGTTGCTATGATGATGAATGGCCTGTCCTGAACGGATCGTGCGGCGGATAAAAAGGGTATCGTCTGAGGCGCGAGGGTCGCGCGGCGGTGGGTCTAATTCTACGGTCACTCTGGCTTCTTGCTCCATATCATAGGGGAAGGAGATTGTTTTGGTATCTTTCGGCTTATTAGCCTTGTCGGTTGCTGCAATTGACATATGGTAGTGCGCGAGCAGGTTTTCGAGTTGTAGGCGCTCGCTGTTCTGGAGCAAACGCCGACTGGTATCAACCGTTAACGAAGCGCCACGAAAAAATGAGGGGGCTTCCGCGAGCCGCTCGGCGAGTGCGCTCAGTAATTCGCCAAAGGGCGTTGCTGGTTCCAGCGTTAAAAGCAATCCATCGCGCGTTCCCTTAATCGCAATATATCCTTGCACAGACTGTTTTTCCTCTCTTGCCAGTCTGCCTGGTAGCAGGTGTGCCTCCGGCGCTTCTTTTCCCGAACTGTCCTCCATATCTGTAGGTTCCCATTCGCTGCTGGAAGCAGGCTCTATAAAACGATACGTTGATGACAGTGGATATGTTATACATACTTCTATTACAGGCGCTGCTGCTGATCCCATACAGCACCTGTAACATCGACAACTTTACACCTTACAGTATAAAGCTGGCGGAGTCAAAACGCAATAGAATCAGGAACAATGCCTCAAAGCTCCCTCTTTGGGAGCAAAAACGGTTTGTCTTCCGCCGGTGCCAACGAACAGGCACTCCCACCAGGGCAAGCGCGAGGCCCCCATCCATCCCACCACCGCCCCTTGCCCCTACCATTCCCCCACGATCCCAAACCCTTGAACGAGAAGGACGGGGTTCGTAGGGGCAAGGGGTGGGGCTGGTTGGGCGGATGGGGCCTCGCGCTTGCCCTGCTCCCTCTCATTTCTCGGCGAAAGATCTCACGGCACCGGAGGAGTTGGCGTAGTACCAACAGTTGGTACTGGCGTCGGTGTCGGTGTCGGCGTTGGCGTCGGCGCTGCCTTTGTTGGTGTTGGCGTTGGGGCCTTCGTCGGCACTGGCGTTACGCCGGGCGTGATTCCAGGCACCGTTCCAGGCGTTGGGGTGGCACCGTTCGTCAGATTAACGACATAGAGCGTTATCGATTGCCCGCTTTGCAAAACTGATCCGGGAGGCGGATCGGTGCGCGAGATGGTATTGGGCTTCTGCTGCGGATCTGTCGCGTTGTTCGGATCTTTGGCGACGCTAAAAGGAATCCCCAGGCTATTTAATTCAGCCTCGGCATGAGCCAGCGAATCGCCCACCAGATCGTTGGGAACTTTCGACAATGAAGGCGCTTCCAGGTCCACGAGAATCGTGGTGCCAGAGGGGGCCATCTCCGGTGGATGGGGCGACTGATCCTTGACAATGCCGGTTGTCGCGCCATTGCGCACCTGTAATTTGAAGCCGAGAGACTCTGCCCTGGTCTTCGCCGTCTGGTAATCCATACCGACCAGATCGGGTACGGACACCTGCTGCACAACGGTTGGCGCAGGGCCTTGTCCATGCAGGCCAGGAAAGAAGCCAAGTTGAGCCGCCAGATAGATACTGAAGCCAAGCAATAATAATGTGGCAAGCAGGATAAGGACGGTGATAATACTGGCGAAATGCGACTCTCGTTGCTCCTGGCCTACGGTGGAACGCGGCATAGCGCCTCTGGAGAAGGGGCGGGTGGCTCCAGCTCCATTATCCAGGGGAGCATTATATACTGTCGGGCCATTCTCAATCTGCGTCATTGCTCCCGGCCCAGACGGCATAGGGACAAACGCTGGCTGTTGTTCCTGCCTGAAGGTGCCAACAGCGCCTTTATCTTGCAAAGCGTTCTGATTATGCATCCGGTTGTTGGGAGACGATCCCAGAGCAACGCCATGCCCATCGGCCTGTGCGCCGCTATTAGGACGATGGGGTATTTTATTAACTGGCCCATCCGTTTGAGGAGCCTGGATACCTCCAGGAGTGATATGGGTCGGCAGACCACCGCCAAGCTCTTCCTCGCCCAACGTCTCAAGCGCCCGTGCCAGCACATTGCCATCACGGAAACGCATCTCCGGCACCTTCTCCAGACAGCGCAGGATGATATCTTCTAACACAGGAGGGATGCCTGGATTAAGCTGGCTGGGAGGAGTTGGCGGGTCTTGAATATGCTGCATCGCGACCGCTACCGGTGTATCGCCATCGAAAGGCGTCCGTCCGGTCAACATCTCGTACATCACAATGCCCAACGCGTACACATCGGCAGCGGGACTGACAATCTCGCCCTGTGCCTGTTCAGGGGCATAGTATTGCACCGTACCCAGCGTCATGCCGGTGGTTGTCAGGCGTTCAGCATTGATATCTTTATACACGCTGGCAATGCCAAAGTCGGTAAGCTTAATCGAGCCGTCGCGCCCCACCAGAATATTCTGCGGCTTCACATCGCGGTGAACGATCCCGCGACGATGGGCCGCTCCCAGTCCAAGAGCAACATCGTGAGCAATGATAATGGCCCGGTCAAGCGCCAGCACGCCGCGAGAACGCAGGTAGCGGCGCAGATCGGCCCCCTCGATCAGCTCCATCACAATAAAGTAATTGCCGTCGCTCTGCCCATAATCATAGACCTGCACGATATTAGGGTGTTGCAATGCTGACGCCGCCTTTGCTTCCCGCTGAAAGCGGGTCACAAACTTTGGGTCAGTGCTATAAACTTCCCGCAGGACTTTAATAGCTACGACACGCTCCATGCGCATATCGCGTCCGCGATAAATGGTCGCCATGCCGCCACGCCCAATAGGATCTTGTAACTGGTATCGCTCACCCAAAACTTCGATTTGCATAGCTCTCCGCACTGTCAGGCGATAGGAAAGGTCGCCACATATTGTGCCACTATTTTAACCTATTCTGTGACAGAATGGAACACTCTCTACGAAAGTAGGAGTTTCCCCTGCGTTCTGTTCTAATAAAATAGAACGATTGGATGCGCGGATTTTGGAAAACCGCTCTACAGGCTCGCCCATCCATTCATATCACATAGCAGCACTTCCTAATAAACGCACATCGCCAACGCGGCGCGTGATGTGCAACGCATCCATGCGCTCAAGGAGCGGCAAAATATATTTTCGGGTCGCCCCCAATAAATCACGGGCTTCCGCCACCGTGATCTTGTCATGCGCCCGTAAATGGGCGACCAGCGTGGCAACCGCTTGATCGTACGTTTCTCGCAGGAACAGGATGCCGTCGCCCAATTTCATCAGTCGTCCCTGCTCAACCAGAGCTGACAATACCTCAGCTCCCACGATAGCTTCCGCCTCGGCTATACCAGGCGGCGTATAGGGGCTTGCCAGAAACAGCTTCACCAGTTGCTCTACCTGCCGTTGTTGTGCCGGGGTAAAGTCGGGGATGAAGCCTGGCAAGCAAATTAATCCTCCGGTACGCTGGCCCTGCGTGCTCCCTCCATCGGCGACTGTCGCCAGTTGTCCCTCTTCCTGCAAGATCGTGAAAATATCGGTTGCTACCTTAGGAGGGAGATTTAAGCGTGTACGCCATTCCTCTTTAGAAAGGCCACTACGTAGCGGATACTGCTTATGCTGCTCACTTACCAGGTGGATCGCCTCTTCCACCAACAGATCCCAGATATGACGCGCAAACCATAGCGCCCCTATTTTACGTACGCTTCCATCTGATAAGAACGTCTCTAATATCCCTTGCGTCACATCCTCAGCCAAATTACACTGCCTGGCAATATCAGATAATTCATAGCCTATCAGCCCTTGCCGTGCCTTCCCCCCTGCTTTCGCCAGATTTCGTCTATCAAGAGCGCCCATTACCAGTTCTTCGGGCGAGCCGCGCGACAATCGCTCAAGCGCGGCGATAACCTGCGGCTGAAAACGGCGATGATAACGGGGGTGGACATCGATCACTTCTCCACCGCCAATAGTAATGCTGGGCGAAGGGATGCGCAAGATAAAGCGATCACGCCGCGCCATAATCGCGGGAGAACTAAGCCGTAACTGGACCCACGCGCTCTGCCCCGGTCGCAACTCTTCTACATCCAGCAATCGTATGTGCGCCGCTATCTCTTGCGAGCCGCTATAGAAATCGACCAGCGTATGATGGGCCAACGGCCATTTCGCATCTGCCAATAGTTCGATACGAGCATCTAGCAGCATCGTCGGGCGCATTTGTCCAGGCTGCGCCACCACGTTGCCACGCGCCAGTTCCGCACGAGCAACATTGGGAAGATTCATCGCGACGCGGCTCCCTGGTCGCGCCACCTCCACCTGCTGCTTATGCGTCTGGAGGCTGCGAATGCGAGCTTTCAAGCCTTGAGGATAAATTTCCACCTCTTGCCCAGTTTTAAAAGTACCATCCAGCAGCGTCCCCGTCACCACTGTCCCAAAGCCAGTCATCGAAAAGACGCGATCAATGGGCAAGCGCGGGCGCGCCATATTCTGCCGATCTTGCGCTTCATCAAGGATGCCATCCAACGTTGCCAGCAATTGTGGCAATCCCTGCTTTGTATACGCGGAAACGGGAATGATAGACGCACCGGCCAGCGTGGTCGCTTGCAAGTGTTCCGTGACCTCTTCACGCACCAATTCTAACCATTCTTCGTCCACTAGATCGGCTTTCGTCAGCGCCACGACTCCACGCGGCACCCGCAGCAGATCAAGGATCGCCAGGTGTTCGCGGGTCTGGGGCATAATGCCCTCATCGGCGGCAATCACCAGCAAAGCTGCATCGATGCCACCGACGCCCGCTAACATATTCTTAATGAAGCTCTCATGCCCCGGCACATCGACAATACTGACCTCGCGCCCACTCGGCAACGTCAACCAGGCAAAGCCCAGATCAATCGTCATGCCGCGCTCTTTCTCTTCGGCCAGACGATCCGGGTCGATCCCGGTCAGCGCCTCCACCAGCGTCGATTTACCATGATCGACGTGCCCGGCAGTCCCAATGCAACTCATAACAATCCTACCTGCCCAAAACTTTTTTCCTACGCTAGCTTTTCGCGGCCAGTTCCACCTATCATATCCTAACACAACCAGGCCCAGAATTAAAACGAGATGAGGATCTCGCAATGTTTCTTCCCGAATTTCATAGTTTATCTGCATCACTGCGTCCAATTGATTGAGCGTCCTCCCCCCAAACGAGACGAGAAATCACCATCCCCCGCAGCAGGGCAAGCGCAAAGCCCCCACCGCCCCATGTGCCCCACCCCTTGCCCCTACCGACACCCGTCCACCATTGTGATCCCCGTTCAGATTTTTTGGTGGGGAATGCGATCCCGTGGGGGAACGGTAGGGGCAAGGGGCGGCGTGGGGATTGGGCGGGGGCCTTGCGCTTGCCCTCCCCGCCTTGCCTATTCTCTCCAAAAACATCCTCAAATGTCGTACCGACCAGCTGATGCCGATGAACACCTTCCTTCGTCAAGAGCGAGCATATTTCTTCCCGAATTTCATCGTTCATCGGCATTCATGGCGTCCGCTTTAGCGCCTCCTCTCTCTCCGCCCCAATCCCCTCATTGGAAATGCTGCCAACGTTGCTTGCATGGGCTACCATCAGCTGAGGCATATGACCTGTCTTGCTCGCATGGGGAATAGGTGTCCGGCCAGGCACTAAAGCTTCCTTGCCGAAGGTCTGAGCGAAGCTAGACGCGGCAGCGTCGTTGACCTTCGGAATGGCAAGACCGGACGCGATCAATCTCGTCGCCACCAGTCCTGAGATCGTCCCATGAGACCTACGAGCACCGGGAATATTCCCGGATTCATTGGTGAGCATTCATACGGCACGAAGAAACTTACACATCGGGTTAGCTACTCACAAAAAAGTAAACATCTACACTTATCTGATTCTGTTGATTGCCAAGCGTATACAATGGAACATAATATGAAGCTTGCTGAAAAACGGGATCGGTCTTACCAAGATCACCGAGAAGACGGTAAACTTTGCTAGCAACCTGTTGTGCCTGACCAATGGAACCTGTGTCAGGAGCACCGCCATAGACGACAGCCAG
>DASTZT010000423.1:0-14784 GCA_035764225.1 Ktedonobacteraceae bacterium | reverse complement strand
CAACAGAGGCAGTCCAGCTATTGACGACGAGTGCGCCCCGTCCTTCCAGATCGTGGGCAACCTCCAATGCCTGTGGCGCGTGTGATTTTAGGAGATAGAGGTCGGCCAACTGCTGGCTCTGCTCTTGTGAGATGGCCTGCTCACCTGTCAGGGTACGCACATCGAGCAAGCGTATATGATGCTGCTGGCTCAATTTTTGTAATGCAACTGCGATCACAGGATGATGAGGAGTTTCTGGATTATCCAGAATAAGACATATATGCATAGTCATTCCCTTCCTACTTTAATGCTGGGTATGGACCAATTGGAGAAGTGGGCGATCAGACGCTACTTGCGCAACTTTTTCGGCTCTGGCCTGCTGACGGCGTGCCGCTCGCTCGCGACGCGTGACACGCTTGAGTTCAGCTTTTTTGGCGGCATGCAAAATGTATTCCGCAATCCGTATGACAGCTCGTGGTACACCTCCGAAACTGGGAAAATCGTTAATATCCAGGACCGCAAGGCCCTGCGGAGTTTCTACTACATCGATGCCATAGATATCGAGGCCAAAAATCCTCCCGATATCCAGCGTCAACTTGCGTAATTCGCGGGTTAAAGGGATAAATTCTTCCTGAACGTTGCCGTGAAGCGGCGATTTTTTAGCAATAGCGGCATAAACCTCTCTGCCTGTTACATATACTTTAATATCAAAACCTGCGTTTTCGGCATAGCGTTGCGCCAGAAAAAAGCTATCGTTTGCCTCTGCTATTTCCAACGCCGTCAGATCGGCAGGAGTATTAAGTCGATAGATATCCCGACAGGAACTTCCGTTGCTGGGTTTCACGACCAGAGGATAATTTTCTGCTGGGATCTGTTTGAGCAAACGAGGGTGAGCCACGAAGTACGTTGGAGGAATGGGCAGGCCGTGCGCGTGGGCGAATGCTACCGCGACCGCTTTATCTCGGACCAGGCGAATGGCGCGTGGATTATTGATCGTTGGAATGCCCATAGCCTCCGCCGCTTCCAGGATGCTGAGGCCCGGTCCATCTGCCACCGTTTTGAGGACATAGGCATCATAGCGTTGCTGGAGCATATCTGTTAAGCAAGTGGCAGAATCCCAGGGTTCCAGGATATCGACATCGTGCCCCCATTGCAGCAGTTGATATGCAACGACCATTGGCATGGGATCATGCCTGTATTCTTCTTCGATGATAAAGCAGAAGCGCATGTGAGCCGCTCTCCTCATTGTTTGTAATCGTGGCCGCTTTATAACTTAACAGAAGTTTAACAGAAAGAATATAAAAAAACTGTTGTGTTGTTCACAGCAAAAATATGTTATGGAACATTAAGCTAATGTTAAGCTTACGCTAAAAGACTATAGCATAACTGATCTAAATAGAAAAGAGGGTTCAAAAAACCCTCTTTAAAATTGTGTATTGGCAGTTTGTTTTATGCTGTTATGTTGTTTTAATCGTCAGCAGAAAGGCGTAATAGACGAGACAGCCAGCTTTGACGGCTGGCGCTGGATTGGAGCGAGCCGAGCGAGACCAATGATTGTACGCTTCCCGCAGATGAGGCTGCGCTCTGCTCATGCACTGGGATGGGAGATGACTCGCTATAGAGTGAACCCGATTCCTGCTTCTCTCCTCCCTTTTCGCTGAGGACAAAGGCGGCGGACTTACGCGAAGACCAGGCTTCTATGCTCCTATCCTGGGTTTCCTCCCGACGCACAGGTTCGTGCGGATTGGGAAGGTCTGCGGGAGGCAAGTTGCCCGAAAGGATCGGCTGCTGCCGTAAGATTTGATCTTTGCGAATCGGCTGGGTTTCGTGTTTCTCCAGCGCGAGCCGGTTATCAACCTCTGCTAGCAGCCGCGCAATTTCTGGACGTAGGACGCGGTTGCGTTCCGGGATACGCGTCCATTGTGCCAGTGCAGCAGGATAGTAGCCAGCGCGATAGCAGTAGAGACCTAGCATAGAACGCGCATCAAAAATGTTCATGCGCTGCCACAAAGCGATATTCTCTGCGGGCGTCTCAATCACATCCTCGCTGGCTTCAATAATCTCAACGAGATGATAGAGCTGTAAACCCATCAATTTATAGGGGTAGCCATAGTACAAAGCCAGACGACGACGGCGCGTACGCTCAGGTGGATGTTCGCCAACGAAATAACTCTTGGACCAGGAGCCGCTCGACCAGATGATGCCCGCGAGAATCAGGACGAGGATACGTCCTAAGTAGCGCTCCCAGGTGAATGGAGCAAGGGTAATCATCACGCCCAACGCAGCAAAACAGGCTCCCAGCGCCCAGGCTCCATAGACCAGACGGCGGCGATCCCATCCCAACAGATCAAAGTGATGGTGCAATGGCGTCGCCAGGAATGGCAATGGAAACTCGGTATGGGGCACGAACTCTTTGCTATTGGCGAAGCGCAGCAACTGTAAATGTTTACGGAAGAAGCGCGTCATCAGGCGAGCCGATATCAGCGCCGAAAGCCCTTCCAGCACAAAGGCTCCTCCAACCATGAGCAGCAACAGCTCATTGCGGGAGAAGATTGCCACCATCGCGAGCAAACCACCCAGGCCTAGAGAGCCGCTATCTCCCATATAAATTTTCGCTCTGCGCCGCGCCTTGCCACGTCGTGCTGCCCAGGAAGAAGGCCAGTTCCACGGCAGGAAGCCCAGCACGCTAGCTGCACAGAGGAGAGCCAGCACCTCCAGTACGATGCCTCCTGAGTGTTGCGGGTCGATAATGCCCATGATGATGATGCCCAGTGCCAGCGCCGTGCTGAAGACCAGACCACCAGCCAGACCGTCTAGCCCATCGCTAAAATCGACAGAGACAGACGTGACGCTCCCAATGATGCCAGTCATAAGCATCAAGAAGATCAACCAGCCATAGTGGGCAACCGGACCAGCATTCAAGAAAAGCTGGCAGGTGAGTGCATCGGGATGTTTGGCGTTAACACATGCAGGCGTATTGAATAAAGTAGTGAGAAAGGGGAGATCCTTCCAGGGGCTGTATGCCTCCTGTCCGCTCGCTGGCAGAAGAAAGAAGTAGAGTACAGCTGCTGTGATTGATACAAGAAAGACACCTGAAAATTTTACGCGTTCTGAAAGCCCTTCATTACTAAAAACTTTATTCCAATCATCAAGAAAACCCACCAGCGTGTAGCCGAAGGTAGCACCAAGACCGATCAGGAGCAAGGTCCACTGGTCGTAATTGAGGTGAAGAAAGTACCCTGCTCCAATCCCTGTGCCGATAATGGCCAGAGCCATAGCTGGACCACCTACCAGAGGAAGCTCTATCGTCTTGATCTCGCGGCCACCTGCGGGAAGATCTGGACGATGCGTTCCTGGCTTATGCTCACCACTACGAAATTTGGGAAACAGCGCTTTAGCAACACCACTCAGAAGAAAACTTACTGCCGCACAGATCATAAAGAATGCTAATAGTAACCAGATTGAATTCATATACACTCCCAAGATGAGATGATGGCCTTAACGCTCACTCCTTCAAACGCGGTAATAGCATAGACGGTAACGTATATGTTCTTTCGTAGGAGAGAGAGGTACCCACTTTACCTATATGTGTTTGCTATCCATATTTTGTAATAATTCTCGTGCTACTCTTCGATCATCCCAGGGTAGCTTTTCTCTCCCGATAATAATGCTTTGTTCGTGCCCTTTCCCCGCTAACAGCACGGTATCGCCGCTTTGAGCGTGGGCAAAGGCGGCCTCAATCGCCTGGGTGCGGTCCGCAATACAGAGAAAATCGCGCCCCTGGCGTTTTCCGCTCGCCTCCGCCCCAACAGCAATATCGTGCAAGATGGCTTCGCGATCTTCCTCGCGTGGGTCTTCGTCGGTAATCACAAAAAAATCGGCCATCTGTGCTGCAATGCGCCCCATCGCCGGGCGTTTCTGGAGATCTCGTTCACCTGCCGAGCCGAAGACTACCAGCAATTTTCCTGGTGTGACCGGGCGCAACGTTGCCAGCACTTTCTCCAAACTATCGGGCGTATGGGCGTAATCGACAATCACCGCGAATGGTTGTCCTTCGTCAATATGCTCCATGCGTCCAGTGACGCCCTTAACGCTCGCCAGCCCATCGACAATGGCCTCCATTGGGACGCCCTGGCTGTAGGCGGTGGCAATGGCAGCCAGACAATTGCTGACATTGAAACGACCAACGAGCCGCGTCTCGATGATGCAATCCGTGTCAGGCAAGGTGACGCGAAAGCGGGTACCGGACGCGTGCAATTGCAATTCTGTAGCTCGGACGGCGGCGGGTGTATCAATGCCATAGTCGAGGATGGGAACGCGGCAATAGGGTTTAAGCACCTCATAGCTCACATCGTCGCGATTGAGAATAGCGACGGGATGGCTTCCTTTGCCTTTATCGCGCTCAGGATCGAGCATCTCGAAGAGACGCGCTTTGGCTCGTCGATAGGCATCGATAGTTTTATGAAAGTCCAGGTGTTCATGGGTGATGTTGGTAACGACGCCGACATCGAAAGCGCATCCATGCACACGCCGCAGCTCCAGACCGTGAGAGGTGGCCTCGATAACGGCATGGGTAACGCGCTGATCGAGCAGTTGACGCAGAAATTGTTGTATTTCCGGTGCTTCAAGCGTGCTCTGGCGCGTGGCGTTTTCCCATTCCTGTCCGCTGATCTTGAAATTTGCTGTGGTCATCAGTCCGTTGCGCCACCCGGCAGCATCAAGCAATTTGCTGATGAGATTGCTGGTCGTCGTTTTCCCATCTGTGCCAGTCACACCAATGGTGCAAAGCTGTTGAGCGGGATGACCATAGAACGTGCATGCGAGGTTGGCGAGAGCGGTGTGGATATCCGGTACCTCTATGTAGGGAAGTGGTATGTCCTGGGCATCCTGTAGCGGTTCACCAATGGCCGCGGTTGCGCCTCGACGCACGGCATCATGCAAAAAAAGTCGCCCGTCAGTGTGAACTCCGGGGACGGCAATGAACAGCCCATCAGCCTCTACTTTGCGCGAATCATATGCCAGATGAGCAATATCGTTCTGCATATTGAGCTGGTCGGTATGCCAGATACGGATAGGCGGTTGCTCTAGCCCCGCTAATAGTGATTGTAATTGCATAAAGTTTTTTACCAGAATGAGAGAGATTACGCTGAGTGATAGAACACTAGTAATAAATTGTACGTGTGCGGTGATAAGGGTGCATCTCACCTGCATTCTGGCCTGTCAGCCAGAGCCGTTGATCGATCTCGGCGGCTGTCATCGCACGTCCTCTTTGCAGCATCGCCCGCCGCAAAAGTTCACAGGCCCAGACCGTTGCAGCCCGTATTTCTACCTCTTCCTCACTCCCTGACAGGAGTATCTCTTGATTGTCAATACGTTCTGCCAGGGCCACATGGTATTCTAACACGTTGTAATGGCGCAAAACCTGGGGAAGCTTATAGTCGGCAAAAGCGGTAAGCTGGTCAATATCGCTAAACTTGCCCCATTGCTCACCCTTGAACGCGCTATGCAGATCGGCAACGCATATCTGAGCTCGTTTAAAGAAACGGATGGTACGGTTACGGTAGGATGCAACATCATAAAACGAAGGAAAATCATGTGCTAACAATAGGACGAGCTTGGCGGCATTCCCTCCCGTCTGTTCGATGGCGCGGGTAAATTGCCCATTGTAGCGTTCTAGCAGGACGCGTCCCACCTCCTGGACGTGTTCGACACGCTTTTCCAGCAACGGTATGGTTTGCGAACCGCGAAAAATGTGTGCCACCGTCTCGCTGGAGATGGTACTCAGGTATTGGGCATCCCATAAGGGAAGCCCCTCTTCAACGGCGCGAGTCAGCGCGGCTGCCTCCGCCCAATAGCCGTTGAGGATCTCGCCGTGATACTCAATCGTCCAGCGTGGCTGATTTTTTTCGGCCCAGAAGCAAAAATTCAAAGCGTCGAGCAAAAGTATCCAGTTGACGCTGCGTTCTGTGCCATCATAAAAATGGTAGTGCTCGTACCATGCGGACGGGGGAGGCGCAAGGCCAGCTTTTTCTTCCTGCAGCCAGAGATCGCAGAGCCGTTCTACCTGCTCTACGTTAATCCAGGCATTCTCCCCCTGCTGTACCACTATGTGTGTCGTGCTAAGTACAGCAAGCTGGTCATTGCAGGGCGGCGTATACAGCTCTTCATCTTCGATGTTGAATAGACCTGGGTTATCAGCCATCAATGGTAAATTATGCCTCCCTTGTATTCCTGCTTCGATTCTACAAGCAATCGCAGGTTTCGTCAATCGTGACGAGGATAATGAAAAGCTTTTGAAATCATTATACCGGTTGCAAATCGTTGATATTGCTCTGAGGGAGGGAAGGCAGAGCGACATCTCTAATCAGGGGCGTGGCTGGGAAAATTTTTGATGCCATACCCGACTTTCTTTGGCAATACGTCATGTTAATGAATGCATATCGTGGGTATATGCAAGAACAAGAACAGCATCTAGCAGGAGATTGGGTATGACAACATTGCGCCGTACGTCTACCAGCATCACTCCACGCCAATTGGAGGTCCTTGCCTTCCTCTCTCGACGTGAGCACTGGTCAGTGGGTGAAGTTGCCTCTGCTCTGGGGGTGAGCTCGGCAGCAGCGACGAAAGCGATTGCTCGTCTTGAGCGGAAAAGCCTTGTAACGCGTACCGTGGATATGATGGATCGGCGTTGCGTCAATGTGCGCCTTACGCGGGCGGGGATCGAGGCGGTTCGTCAAGTGGCAAGACCTGTATAGAAAAATAGCAATATTTTGATATATAGGTTCGCGTTACAGAGAAATCATGGGTATCCTATTTCGTCGTAAGATGGCTAACAAAATGGGAAAACCTCTCACCAGTGCAGGTTCATGCTATGAAGCTTCCTTCACGTAGCCTCTGTCCTTTGCGTACTGCCAGAGCGATTTTTGGAGCTGCCGTCGTGCGCGCGAGATACGACTCATGACCGTGCCAATGGGAATTTGTAGCGCATCAGCGATCTCCTTGTAGGAGAGTCCTTCAATATCGGCGAGGATGACCGCCATCCGAAAATTGGGGGGGAGATCGCTTAACGCTTTATAAACATCCTCGTCCAGGTATTGAGCCAGCACTTCTTCCTCAGCTCCCTGCGAAAGCTCCTGTCCGCTGAGATCTCTAATCTGGTTGTAGAGATAAAACTCTTCTCCTTCCGGCAAGGAAACAGTGCTGGGGTGGGACGCCTGTTTGCGATAGCGATTGATGGCGGACGTATTTAAGATGCGGAAGAGCCATGCACGGAGATTGGTGCCGGGTTGGTATGTGTGAGCAAAACGAAAGGCTTTCAGCATCGTCTCCTGTACAAGATCCTCAGCTTCCTGCGGATTGTTGGTCATGCGCAGAGCCGTACGGTAGAGGCTATCCAGTTGGGCCAGCACACCAGATTCGAAATCCTCTGAGGGCGCGCCTGGCGTTGTCGGTGGAGATGCGCTCTCGGATTGTGAAAGATGCGGCTCTGGTTGTTCGGACATCGATGGCGATACGGATCTATTCTCAAAATGTGGCTGTTCCGACATTAAATACTCCTCAGTTGCAAAGTCCCCGCCTGCTTAGCTGATACATTCCCTGGAAAGAGGGTAGGTACTCTCAGTATATATCACAGACTTCGGGAATGAAAGTCCCCATCTCATATGTTAGAATCAACAGGAAATAGTGGCGAGCTCAAGTAGGAGAAGGTTTCCATGGAGTGTATCAACTGTTTTGAAGCAACAGCTCGTCTGCATCTTTATATAGATCGGGAACTGAGCGTAGAAGAAATTATGATCGTGCAGCAGCATCTGGCAGATTGTGCAGACTGCGGATATCGCTTCCATTTTGATATGAAGCTGAAACGTTTGCTGCATGAACGCTGTACGATTGATCGCGCGCCTGCCCACTTGCGCGAGGCGGTCATGCGTCTTGCCCGTACGCCTCGTGGGGAGCGCGTCCAGATCGATCCCGAACTATTAGTAGAGATTCAGGCGGATCTTGAAGAACGCGAAGAAGTGATTTAGACACCAAGTGCATGTAATACGGTTAATTTTAATTGGGCCAGGACGAGCAATTCTCCTATGGCAAGGATGAGAGCCAGGCCGAGGAATGGCAGCAATTCTCGATAGCGTTCAAAAGATTCATCACGTTTACTAATTGCGATAATGAAGATCAAATTGACACTGCTGACTGCGATGAGAAGACCGGCGCTACTAAGTAGGGCAAGTGGGTAAAGCGTATAAACGCTCTGTGAGGCGACGGCAAAAAAGCAAATGACCAGCGCCGGGATGAAAGCGAAGAGGACTTTCCAGGAGGGAAGGCTACGCTGTTGATTGTATTCGCGCCAGAAGAGACGGTTCAAAATCGGATGCGTGAAGATTGCCATTGCCAGACCGGTGATCAGTCCGGTTGTCAGGCGGAGGAGATTATGTGGTTGGTACAGGTGTGGCAATCCCAGATCGAGCAGGAATGAGTTGAAACCATCAATCGCTAAGATGGCAATGCCACCGACAAGCACGATTACAATCGGCCAGGGCGGGAGCTGCTGAGCGCGTTTCCGTCCGGTGGCATACAGCGTGATAAGTGTGACGATAAAACTCAAATAGATTCCTGTATTGCGCGCGCAGAGCGGTAAGCGTTCGCCGCCTGGGTAGAAGGAATGTGATGGTATTTGAGCGCAGATACCGCTATCGAGCCAGCGCAGACGATCAAGCAGTGATGCGCCAGGCAAAAATACGAGTGCAGCCAGCAGGCTGAGGTAGAGCAATGCCATTGTGGCGACGAGCCAGAGTGGCATTGGATGTCCTTTGGTGGCACTCGTTTGCTGGTGCTGCATGCATCTATCTCCTCTAATGTAGGGGCAGGGCTTGCCCCTGCCCTACCCCTACAAAAACCGTGGCTACACCCCGACTCCCAGATTAAAATACTGGCTGAAGTAGAGTAAGAGATTGAAGAAGACCATCACGCCCACCACAACCATCAGCACGCCTGTGCCAATCTCGATTTTGCCCAGGTGGGGCTTGAGCCATTGCAAAATGCGGCTAAATTGATCGATCCCCAGTCCAAGCAAGAGGAAAGGCACTCCCAGCCCTAACGAATATGCTAACAAGAGCAGAACACCTGTATGCAGCGTGGCGGCGCTGGCAGCCATAACCAGGATCGAGCCGAGGATAGGACCAATGCAGGGAGTCCAGGCAATACCAAAAATAATACCGATCAGCAGCGATGCGGGATAGCTGGGCCGCGCCGGATGAAATTCGAAACGCTTGTGGGCGTAAAGAAAAGGTAACTTGAGAATTCCTGTCAGGTGCAGACCAATAATCACCAGCAGCACGCCCCCCACCTGTCGCAACACGACCAGGTGTTCGCGGAGGAAGCTGCCTAGCGTGCTGGCGGTCGCTCCCAGAGCAATAAAAGCAAGACTAAAGCCAAAAACGAAGGTTGCCGCGTGCAGGAAAGTAAACAGGCGTTTGGAAGGGAGCTTGCGGTCAAGGGGAGATTGGTAGACGCTCGGACCGACAAGCTGTGCCAGATAAATTGGCACAAGCGGTAATACACATGGCGAAAGAAAAGAGGCCAGGCCAGCGATAAAGGCAATTCCTATACTTAATTGGGACGCAGCCATTGCTACACAATCTCCTGGATCGATAAAATCACTTCTTCGTTCCCATTATAAGTGCTTAGAAGGAACTGTGCAACTTCCTGCCTGCGCCCCTTTGAGGCAGCTTTTGCCACTTTTTCAACAATACCTGAGCTTCTTTAGCGAGCGTCTGAAATCTCTCGTGCTCCGATTTGAGATAATGTGCCAGTTCTGTGAGAACATAGACGACGATAGCATCATCTGGGGTAGCTACTTGTCGAAGCGCGTGCAGTGCTGTCTGGGCAACGTATTCATTGGAGTCGAGCAGTGCCAGGATCAGATCGGGGATGGCCCAACGTGCCTCTATTTGTCCACAGGTGTAGGCAACGCAGGCCCGCACTCCGCTGTCGCTATCATTCAGCAGCAGTTGAGGGAGTCGGGCCTGCACATCATTCAGTTGGGCTATCTGGCCGCCTAACATCGCCAGCAGTTCAATAGCGCATTGACGTACCCAGGAGCTTTCGGCACGGAGCAACTGGAGTATCGTGCCGTCGAGGATAAGGCCGTTGCTGATATCATGCCATGCCTGGCGTGCTCCTCGTTTGCGAGTCTGCCAGAGGAGATGGCTCAGCGAATCCAATGCAGCGACGCGTACCTCTTCCTGCGTTTGTGAAAGAGCCAGCAAGAGCCAGCGTACCACGATCATCCGCGTGGGAGAACGCAAAACACCATGTAACTGTCGCAGTCCCTCGATGACCTCGATATAGGCCGGATGCTCTTGATTGAGCATAATGCTGCCAAAGACTGCCATAACATATTCCCCTCCACACGCCGCCAGCGTATAACTCGCCTGAAGGCGCAACTCGCGCATCTCGACTTTCAGCAAAGGCAGGATACGCGCCGGGAGAGCTTGTTGAAGCATGTGATGGCGGATGGGGAGCTGCTGGGCCAATTCTTCCAGCGCCAGCAAGGCCGCGATACTTCTCTGCGGGCGTTCCTCGTTCAGCATTGCGCCCAGCAGTGGCAAAAGTGAGGGGAGCGCAATTTTACCGAGTGCTTGCGCGGCGTAATGGCTCAGTTCGGGATCGCTATCCTGGAGCAAGCCGAGAAAATGTGACGCCAGTTGCTCGCGTTGAGCAGGAGTAAGGTCTGTCGGTAGTGCTGTCGCTATCACGAACACAGCGGCCTTACGGATTTCTCCAGGAATAAGGGCATGGGTCAGGTGGAGGAGCATTTCCAGGCCCACGCTTTTACCACTATTGAGCAGGGCATACGAGGCGGTAAGGCGTACCGGGAGTGCCTCGTCCTCATGCTGATGAGTAGACAATGCTGCAATGGAAGCGGCTTGTAAAACCGTTCTGCTGGCTCGCGTAGCTAGAGCCATCGCGGCGGCATAACGTACCGTTGCCCAGGGAGTTGCCAGCCCTTGACGGAAAAGTTCCTCATAATCGTCATCGATCAAAAGCTCGGCAGCCTCTATCGTGCTGATCCAGAGCACAGGGCCGGGCGATTGATCGAGCGATGGATGTTGGAGCAGTTCCTCAAGGCGTAGCTGTCCCTTCCGGCAAAAGTAGATCAGCAGGTGGCTACAATATTTATACTGAGGGGGCCACATCGGCCAGGCCGGAGTGGTAATCTCAGGATAGTTGCTGAGAGTCGTTAATAATTGCGGCAAAATTGCAAGCCCTTGTCTGGCTAAGCGGCGGGTAGCGCGTACCCGTAGGTGTTGATCGGTTTCGGGGCCAAGTAAGAGGGCCAGAGCCACGCAGATAGTTTCTCGTCGAGTATGGCGCAAGAGAGAATTCCTTTGTTTGCTATTGTAGGAGTTGTTGTTCCTGGTTTATTTATATCAGTATGCATCATTCACCACAGTACGTATTTCTATGGACCGCATGATGGTCTATGTTTGTTATATCATTCTGTACCAAATGGGAAAATATGCTGAGTGGGACTTATCGTACCCTTGCTGGCTGTGATCAGGAAGGCCTCTCCGCCTTCCTGGGAAGCGAGCTGCGAGAGCTGCGTTGGAAGGCGGAGTAAGAAGGTTTACTCCGGGAGAGCTGCTCAAAAAAAACAAAGATGCAGAGATATGGATAGGCCGGAAATACTAGTGGGGTGGTTTTTTGAGCAATTTCTGTAGCTGACCCCAGAAGCCACGTTTTGGTGGTGGGTAGGGATAAGGTGTCTCTACCTGAATTTCTTCCTCTCCTCCTGAAAGCTTTTGATAAAAGCGAGGATTCGATTGCGCCGCATTGGTTGGGCTATGGGCGAGCTGGTCCTGGCCCATTCGCACTTCCCGCGAAGATGACAACTGCTGGTATGTCCTCGCGGTTGCTATCTGGGGATCGGGTTCGCCTGTTGGTGGTTGTGTCTGCTCCAGGTCAACGTTCTGACGTGGCGGGGGCTGCGTTTGTTCCAACTCAATATCCTGGTAGAGTGGACGTGGTGCTTGCGGACGTTTCGGAGGCTGCACAATCATGCGCTCCCGTACATTGGGTGTGGATGGTGGTAATTCTGCTGATGAGGTTGTAGGTTGTAGTTGTAGCGAGCGCAACAACTGGGCCATGCGACTCGCGCTCTCATACCTCTGCTCACGATCTTTTGAGAGCGCAGTCAGGATAATTTCTTCCAGTTGAGGGACAACGGCAGGGTTGATCGTTCTGGGCGGTTGAGATTTGCCGCGAACGATAGCCTGCGTTAATTCGGGCATGGAGCGTCCGCTGAAGGGTCGCTTTCCCGTGACCATCTCATAGAGAACGACGCCCAGAGCATAAATATCACTGCGATTATCCAGGGTCTGGCCCCAGACTTGTTCGGGCGAGGCATAGTAGATGCTACCAACCAGCGTTTTGGCAACGGTGATGCGCTGGTGTCCGGTCGCGCGAGCCAGGCCAAAATCCATGACTTTGATCTTGCCCCAGCGATTCAACATCAGATTTTCAGGCTTAATATCGCGATGGATCACATGGCGCTCTTGATAAGCCGCATCAAGCGCATCGGCAATTTGCGCGGCGTACTCGGCTGCCAGATATTGTGGGAGCGTGCCGTCAAGGTGCAAAAGATTAGCCAGGGTTGGTCCCTGGACATATTCCATCACAAAATAAAGCAGCTTGTTTTGTTGCCCCGCATCATAAATTTGCACGATATTCGGATGGTTCAGCCCGGCAATAATTTGCGCTTCGCGAATAAAGCGGGCCACATAAGAAGAGTCTCGTGCCAGAGTGTGTGGCAGTACCTTGATAGCAACTTCGCGCCCCAATGCCATTTGCTTGCCTCGGTACACCACCCCCATTGATCCTCGGCCTATCTCTTCATCTAATTGATACCCACCCAGGCTCTTCCCTGCCAGCTCGTTCATATGATGTTCGACCTCAATGCAGTTATTGTGGTTGGGATGTTGTGCAAGTGTCCCTTTGAGAGTTAAACGTGGGAACTATACCTATATAGTGTACGACTTACAAAAGTACTTGTCTCGCGAAGTAGCCAGAAGGTCCGCTTTTGCACTTACGCGCTTGGTGAAATTGCAACTCTACAATGTACATTGCCGGTGACACAAGGAGAGAATCAAGCGCGAGGAGCCTGTGATGTTCCTTACGTTCGATTCCCTGCTCGTATCGCTTTGCCTATGGTCAATCGAGATAATCTTTGAGGATACGACTGGCCTGGGGATGACGCAATTTGCGGATCGCCCGTTCTTCGATTTGTCGTACACGTTCGCGTGTGACTTTGAGCTTCTTCCCTACTTCTTCAAGCGTATGGTCGTGATCGTCCAGCAAGCCGAAGCGTAATTCGATCACCTGACGCTCGCGCAGGGTAAGCTGCCCTAAGACTTTCCGAATTTCTTCGCGCAAGAGCTGCTGATCCGTAATTTCGGTTGGCCCTCGCTCATGCATGTCCTCAATGATATCGCCCAGAGTATTTTCTTCCTCTTCGGAAAGAGGAGCATCAAGTGAAAAGACTTTTTCGGCCCAGATCAACAGCTCGCTCACGCGATCTGCGGACATGCCCAGCCGCTCTCCAATACTTTCAGGGGTAGGTTCTCGGCCTAGCTCCTGGTACAGTTGACGAGTGGTACGTTTGACGCGCATCACCTCTTCCATAATGTAAACGGGCAAGCGTACAACACGCGTGCCTTCCAGTATGGCGCGGGTAATAGCCTGTTTGATCCACCAGGTGGCGTAAGTTGAGAAGCGGAAGCCCTTCCTATAGTCAAATTTGGTCACAGCTCGAATGAGGCCGATATTGCCCTCGCCAATCAGGTCTTCCAGGGAAAGGCCCTGTCCGACATACTTTTTGGCGATACTGACGACGAGCCGCAGATTGGCTTCAATCAGGTGGTTGCGCGCATCCCTATCGCCCTGCTCTGCATGTTCAGCAAGGCGAGACTCGCTAGCTGCAGAGAGCAGAGGAATACGTGAAATCTCCCGAAGATAGAGGCGTAGACTGTCGCTTTGCGCCAGGCTACTCAAGTCTGTATCCTGCATAGTTTCGCGTTCTGTCTCGACCACCTTATCACGGTCGCGTTCTGCATTAAACATCACATTTCGTTCCAAATGCTTGCTCTCTTCTTCTGCAACGTGTACGTAAGATCAGTTCAGTCTTGGCTTATTGTATCATACGTATGGGCTATTGCAAGCAACATTCCCTCGTGTTCTGGCAAAGGACGCATATTTCCTATTTCGGCTCATTTTCTCGACTGGTTTGGCCGCTGCCAGGGGCGGCTTTTTATAAAGTTTCGTTTGTGTCGTTTTGTTAGTAATAGGACTATAACTTAATGGCTGATTGTAACGTAGATACTTTTGCATGTCTACATGTATCTATGCTGGCGACGAAGATGGCTGTATAATGGGGTAGCATGTTACGCTTAAGGAATTATGGAATAGAAAAAGAAGGAAATCTCTCGGCTTATGGGCTTACCATCGACGCTTATTCCAGGGACCACAATTGGCAATCACTACATTGTTGGTAATCTTATCAACCGTGGGGGCTTTGGTGCGGTCTATCGAGGGGTCGATACCAGTGAGGGAGGCCGCCCGTGTGCTATTAAAGAGACGTATGATGTAACGCCAGCGGCGCGCCGCCAGGCGCTGATGGAGGCCAGCGTCCTTTTTACCATCAGAAGTAAGCACTTGCCGGAGATTTATGATGCGCTAGAGGCGAATGGCCGTTTTTACCTGGTGATGCAGCTAATCGAGGGGCAAAATCTTCTGGAGTTGCTGCGTTCG
>DASTZT010000422.1:0-8658 GCA_035764225.1 Ktedonobacteraceae bacterium | reverse complement strand
GAGAAAGATGCTGTACACTTTCTTTCTGGGGTGCGGCATGGGAAAACGCTCGGCTCACCGATTACGCTGCAAATTGAGAATCTTGATTGGGTCAACTGGCAGGAACGGATGAACGCTGAACCTGTGGATGCGCCGATTGAGGCTGTGACCCGCATACGCCCCGGTCACGCCGATTTTACGGGCGCAATCAAGTACGGTCATGATGACATTCGCAATGTCATTGAGCGTTCAAGTTCGCGCGAGACCGCCTCTCGCGTCGCCGTTGGTGGACTGTGTCGTCAGTTCTTAGCCCAATTTGGCATCACTATTCATAGTCACGTTCTTTCTGTAGTTGATATTGGGTATGAAACTCCTCGACCAATTACGCGTGATGCCTATCCCGCTGACATGTGGGATGGAGTTGAAGCTTCTCCTATGCGTTGCGCCGATCCAGCTTTGACGCAGAAAATGATTGAACGCATCCTAGAAGCCAAAAAAACGGGCGATACCTGCGGTGGAGTCTTTGAGGTGGTTGCTCTGGGCGTACCAATTGGCCTGGGAAGCTATAGCCAGTGGGATCTCCGCTTAAGCACCCGCCTGGGCATGGCGATGATGAGTATTCCCTCGGCTAAGGGTGTGGAGATTGGCCAGGGCTTTGCGACAACCCGGACGACAGGCTCGCATGTCCATGATGTCTTACGCCATAACGAGGATGGCGCGTGGACGCACCTCTCCAACAACGCGGGCGGCATCGAAGGGGGCATTAGTAACGGAGAGCCAGTAGTGGTGCGTGTAGGAGTCAAGCCTATTCCAACGCTGGCCCATCCTCTTCCGTCGGTGGATCTGGCAACTGGTGAAAACATTGAGCAAAGCCGCTACGAACGCAGCGATGTGTGTGTCGTGCCAGCTGCTGGCGTGGTCGGCGAGGCCATGATGGCGATTGTGCTGGCTGAGGCTGTGACCGAGAAGTTTGGGGGTGATAACCTGGAAGAGATGCTGAGAAATTATCGGGCTACTATAATATAGGTATACGGCTACAGTGTGGAGCGCGATACGGTATTCTTCTCTACGAGTATATGATAAATATGGTTAACATACATACTCCAGAGAGAGGTAGGCCATGCAAAAACTCAAGCAGAAGATCGGTAGTATTTATAGTGAGGAAGAAGAGAAAGTGCTTGGCCCCTGGCAGAGAATCCGCCAGCGTCTGCTTTCCCCTCTTGCGGCCTTCCTCTCATATCTCGGAATTAGCCCGGACGCGCTCTCCTTTGCCTCGGTTGCTCTCGGCATTGGTTTCTGTTTCCTGGCTCCTACTAACTTCACGCTGGCTTTCTGGTTGCTGGTGGTCTCAATTGTCTTTGATGGGTTGGATGGGGTGGAGGCGCGGCTAAGGGGGAAAAGTACGCCTCGCGGCTCATTTACGGATCTGTTTTGCGATCAGGCCGTGGTGGCTTTTAGCGTGGCAGGCATGGCGTGGAAGCAAGCTATTCATCCCGTGCTGGCTATTCTCTTTGTCTATATCTATACCGCGCTAGGAATATTTCTGATGCTGCACCAGATACTGCAAGCCTCGTCGCGCTGGATTGTTCGGCCCAGTCGTATGCTGCTCTATGGGGCTATCGGGCTGTATTTCCTTTTCCAGATCGATGTGCTGAACTATCTATTGCTCTTCTATCTGTTTGCTTTGCCGATCCTCGGCCTGAGCTTCTGGCGGCTCAGAAATGCTCTGTGACGGCTGCTCTTCCTGCTGTATAATGTTCCAACAAGCGGTGCAATAACCCGCTGCCACCAGATCAAGCGTCAAATTGTAAAAATGATACTCTTCTTGTAGTTGTTCATTTAAGTTGCCCAGCAGTGCTTCATTTAAGTGAATGGTTGTGCGGCAGCGACGGCAGATCAAGTGATGGTGCGCGTGTCCCTCGGCAGCTTCGTAATGCGGCTGCTCTCCTGGCAAATGGTTTTCGCGGATCAGTCCGAGCTGTTTCAGCAGCTCCAGGGTGCGATAGATCGTCGAAAGGCTAACGTAAGGATTGCGTTGTTGTACACGCTCCGTAATTTGTTCAATGCTCAAATGCTCATTGGCTTCCTGGATGACGCTTAAGATCATATAACGCTGTGGCGTCAAGCGGTAGCCGCGCTTACGCAGAAGCTCATTGCTTGCTCTAACAAAATGGTGCATCTCACAACCCTTCGCCAATGCATGATAGTTGTTTAAGGTCTGTGCATATCCTAGCACTGCCAAACACTGCCGTCAATGTAGAGGATTCTCAGGTAGTATGCGTGTAATATGTGCGTTCGCTAAGACATTTTATCTATATTGATACTATTTTATGAAGATTGGAGCGACATAGCGTATGCTCCCTATCAAGGATGCGCTGAACGTCGATTGTGCTGTGCTATTTTTTATCGCGTAAGGCCGTAGTCAGTTCGTAGTTACTGTATAAGAGAAAGAAGGCTATGGTACACTGGGAACATCGTTATCTCCTGGGGACAATGGTTTTTACCATTGCGGGAGATGTCGTACGTGATTTTGAGGATGAGTACGAAGCCTGGTGCTGGCTGGAGAAAGAAGGCTGGGGGCTTGTGGCCATTGAGCCGCCCGATCCCATCCGACCTGGCGCTTGTAAGTACTATTTTAAACGTCAACGCCCACCTCTAGTGGCACGAACGTCGGTTACTATGGCTGAGCCTGTGACGAACTTTAGGCGAAAAGGAGGGGAGAGATGAAATTACCCGGCTCCTGGCGCTCGCCGCTCGATCCAGAACGTGTGATGCAAGTCCGCATGCTCCACTGGCAGAGCAACGAGCAGCAATTGCGCGAAGATCACCTGACGATTGAGGAACCATTCGAGATCCGTATCGCTAATCAGAGTCTAGCCGTGATTATGCGCACTCCCGGCAATGACTACGAGTTGGCAATGGGCTTTCTCTTTACTGAAGGTGTGATCCAGAGCGCCGCTGATGTCGTGCAGATTGAAGACGCTCTCGATGCCGATGGTCTGCCTCTGGAGAATGTGGTCAATGTGACGCTGCGCTCCCCTGAATCGTGTGACGTTGCACCCGCCTCCCCCACTGCTTTCGAGCGTCACTTCGCCGTCTCTGCCAGTTGTGGGCTATGTGGCAAGAACAGCATTGCTGCCTTGATGCAGACCACGCCGCCATTAGAAGAGGATACGTTTCGCGTTTCCTCGGCAGTGCTCTATCAACTGGCGACCGAATTACGCATGCAGCAAGCCGTGTTTACGCACACTGGTGGCTTACACGCAGCTGGCCTCTTTACCCGGCACGGCCAGTTGCAGCTTTTACGCGAGGATGTTGGTAGACATAATGCTGTTGATAAGCTGATAGGGCATGGGTTGCTTCACGGCACGTATCCTTACAACAATTACGTCATGATGGTGAGCGGGCGCACTTCATTTGAGATTATTCAGAAGGCCCTGTTAGCGCGTATACCCTGCGTGGCGGCCATCTCCGCGCCTTCCAGCCTCGCAGTTGAACTGGCCGACAGCAGCGGCATTACATTGGTGGGCTTTTTACGCGGTAACTCGATGAACGTCTATAGCCATCCAGAGCGCGTGATCGCCAATGATGCAATGGATCAGGAAGACGAACATGCCCCCTTGTGAGAGATCCAGAGATGCGCTATAATTTCGCCTATGCACAACGATACTATCGCAGCAATTGCAACTCCGCCCGGCAGTGGCGGGATAGGTGTGATCCGGGTAAGTGGACAGGATACGTTCTCGCTGGTGCAGCCGCTCTTTCGACAACCCGCAGGGCGCAGTGAGCTTCCTCCTTCACATCAGCTTACCTATGGACACATCATTGATCCTGCAACCAGCGAAGTGTTAGATGAGGTGCTAGTCGCCTTTATGCACGCGCCTCATACTTATACCCGTGAGCCAGTGGTGGAGATCCAGGGTCATGGGGGACCGCTGATCCTGCGACGCATCTTGCGGGCAGTGCTGGCGCAGGGCGCACGGATGGCCAATCCTGGCGAGTTTACGTTGCGTGCCTTTCTCAATGGCCGTCTTGACCTGGCTCAGGCTGAGGCGGTGATGGATTTGATTGAAGCCCAGACTGAAGCAGGACAACGCCTGGCTATGCAGCAGCTCCGTGGGCGGCTCTCGCAACAGCTTCAGGAGGTGCGGCACGCTCTGCTTGGCATCATTGCGCGCATCGAAGCCAGCATTGATTTTCCAGAGGAAGACGTGCCAACTCCTCAGTACACAGAGTTACAGCCCTTGATTGCTCATGCACAGCAACAGGCCAGTGCTCTGCTGCTCGGCTCAGAACAGGGACGGCTCTATCGCCAGGGGCTACGAACGGCGATTATCGGTCGGCCTAATGTCGGAAAATCGAGCTTGCTCAATGGGCTGCTGCATACTGAACGGGCAATTGTGACACCTATTGCCGGGACAACGCGTGATACAGTAGAGGAAGCAGCAAATGTGCGAGGCATTCCTCTGCACTTAATTGATACTGCCGGTATTACTCCCACAGAGGATCTGGTCGAGCAAATAGGCGTGCAGAGGAGTCGCGCTGCGGCTGAAAGTGCCGATGTCGTTTTGCTCGTATTCGACGGGTCCGAACCCCTGACTGAGCAGGATCGGCTTGTCTGCGCTGAATTGCGCTCAATGGGCTTTGACTCCGGCCCTTCCGCCGCTGCAAATGCTTCTAGCCAGAAGAGATCGGTGATTGTCGTCATCAATAAAGCTGATCGGGAGCAACGTATTGAGCTAGATGAGGTGCGTAGCCTCTGGACGCGTTCCGCCTTTATGCACACTTCGATGCTGACAAATGAAGGTCTCCCACAATTGGAGGAGGTTATTGCTGAAGTAGTGCTTGCGGGTAAAACGTTGTATAGCGAGAGCGTCCTGGTGACCAGCACACGCCATCAGGAGGCACTGCGCCGCGTGGTTGAACATCTTCGTGCGTCTCTAGTTGCGCTTGAGCAGGAGCTGCCTTTAGATTTTGTCTCAATCGACTTGCGAGCCGCGCATCATGCCCTGGGCGAAATCACTGGAGAAACTGCCAGCGATGATTTGCTTGATAGAATCTTTAGCGAGTTCTGCATTGGGAAGTAATCATGGTGGACTTGCTCTCTTCTTATTCAAATAAAACATTTTTGCTTATTTAAGCTATTTGCCCGCACGCATTCTAATGGTAGAATACAGTTGTGTATTGTTTCTTTGATTATATAGCATTGTTTCTTTTCTCTATTGAAGAATACGAGGTGTAATTGCTGTGAATTTTTCCAACCTCTCGGAGAACTTCGCAAGAGTTCTGAAGAAGCCATCATCCATCGTTTTTGCAGCCGTGCTCATAGGTGCTATTCTCCTGACGGTACTTTCGTATCAGCTCGTGGTGCATTCCCGTGCTCAAGTCCAGGCTACTCCTATTCCAACTCCCATTCCCACGCCGACGCTGATTCCTACACCATCCCCGACAAGCACGCCGTCTCCGACGTTGCTGCCGCCGCAGGACTCGTCCAAGATTCTCGGTGTGGATGGTTCCACGTTCGATGGTATTTCCTGGATACGCATCAGCTCTCCCACTTGCGGCTGGGGCAATTTGCGCGGTGATGTGCTCAAAAGCACCATCGAGGCTTACCATCAAAGAGGTATTCGCGTCTTGCTCACCATTTGCCAGGGTCCAAATGATTCGCGCCTTTATAATACTGCCGTGCTCAATGATGCGGCTCAGGGCAATGCTGATGCGGTGCAATGTGGCAACGAAGAGATGAAGCTTGACCCTGCTGTAGCTTTCTTATACATTCCCCCTGAAAATTTTGCCCGCTTCTATGACTATTGCGAGCGTGCCATGCATGCGGTGCGCCCCGATATCCCAGTCTTGCTAGGGTCGCTTGATCCTCATGTTAGCGGTGCTGACTATCAGCTTCTAGTCGATCAGGTAAACTACCTTGATCGCATGCAGGATGCTATGAACTCTACCGTGCATCCAGGTGGAAACTGGGATTGGCATAATCAGACGCTGGGTTTGATTGATAGCTGGCATAATGGCTATCCTAACTCTGGTGTCAATAACCTCTCCGGGTTGTTTGCTTTCTGGGCTCAGCAATTCAATGTCAATCTCAATAGCGGCGATCTGGGGAAGCATCTCTGGGTTGTTGAAGGAACAGGCTGTTTTAAGGGTTGTGGCATCAATCCTTACAGTTCCTATCAGGTCGCTGTTTCACATGCATTGGCTCTGATTACGGATGTACAGACCACCATGAAGTACAGGATTCCTTTTTTCTACTTTAGTGGCAGGGACTTCTTCGACCAGGGTATCAACTGGCCTATTGGCATTGCTGACATGGGAGGAAAGCCCAAGCCGATCCGTCAGGATTTGCCGATGGGGGCACGCACATTGACGCTGTCCTGTCCTGGTGGGAGTGCCAACGTCGCCGATCAGGCGCAATTGTTGGCAAAACTCTATAATCACTGCACGCTGCCCGGCAATTATGTCAGCGTGCTTATGAGCTAGCTTCGCGCTCGGTAGGGGCAGGGCTAGTCCCTGCCCTACTCTGTTCACTTGATTGCCACTCGTCGCGTTACATTGGCAATAACAAGAAACGTTCTCGTTCCCGCGCAATCTGAGTAACCCTCTGCAGAAGCTGACGCAAAGCATCGCCTCCCTGAGCGTTCCAGGCGTCAGGGGTGAGCTGCGAAACATGCTGGTAGATTTGCTCGCTGATCAGAACCAGGGAGAGATCAAAATCCAGCAGTTGCGCCAACAATACTTGCTCCTGACGGAAACGCCACCAGACCCGATCCTGGGTTGGTACGGACATACCCCGAATATGCGTCTCTACATTGGCTAAGTCTTGCTGCACTTCTTCTATCGCGCGTACTTGAGCCAGGGCTTCTTGAGGAGGATCGGGGTTAGCCCGCGTCAGCGGCGGAATAAAACGGCGCTGGTATGCTCCTCGTAGATTTGCCAACATATTGACAGCCTGAGCCAGATAGTAGCTTGCTCGCTCGCGTACTAGCAGGTCATCCGAGCGTGCTTTGTTGGCGGAATTATAGAAATTGTACCCATAGCCTGTGAGCAGCAGTTGTAGCTGCTGCACCACCGGACTATTTGACGGCTCCGAACTCATAACATTCTCCTCTTCACACAAGGCCATGTGTCGGCTTTATGTGTAGCGTTACCGACGAGGGGCGGCTGGCGGAGGAACCGATGGGGGCACCTGCGAGTTCGTCGTATAACGCTCTGTATTGACAACTGGCTGGACTCCGCTAATGTTAAACGGCAGACCAACGGCCATATTCGGTGCTGACACCACGCCACGTTCCGCCATCAGCATTGCGGTATAGTAGCGCACGGCATCCAACTCGCTCAAACCGAAAGCCTTGAGGGCGATTAACGCCTTCATGCGCTCATCGCGTGGGAAAACAAGCACTTTGACGGTATCGAGTGAGATGCCATAGACCGCTAGAAACTGTTGAAGGTGTTGGAAGACAACCTGAGAGAGATCGTGGATCTTCTCGTTCACAGACTCAAGCGGTGTGATCTGCACTAACTGGTTTACGGCCTGTTCGATTACCGGTCCCGCGTAGTCGTTAACATGCCGAATCTCCAATGCGTGGCCCCGATAAGGCATATGCTGTACCAGCCGCACCGCATTCTCGCGTGTCTCTACATGGATATAGTAATCGACGCTATACACCATCTCCGCCATTTCACGCGAGAGCGCCATGCCACTCGTTTTAAGCACAAGCTTGGCCCGGTTGATATAAATGGCCTCGAATTGCCAGGGGCTTTGTCCACCATAAAAAGCCTGCTGAATCGAGCCAACAAGAGGATGATCGGTAGTTTGAACAGGATATTGGCCTGTTTCATAAACATTGAGAATGGCTCCACGCGACTTGAGGACGCAGAAATGGTTGCTCTCTACCGTTAAAAGCGAACCATTCATGATGCTGTTCTCAGGGTAATGCCACATCAGAATGTCAGGCCCCATGATTTCTTCGCCATCAGGGGTCAGCGTGGAAATAACATTGCGCATACCAGGCATAATAAACCTCCTTGATAAACAGAACGCTTGCTAAAAAAGTTCTCTTTTATGTAAGAACGATGAGACAGGGAATAAATCAAACATCCATCCTGTTTTATACTAAGGGTAATATCGTGGCTCTCTGCCAAAGGGGTTTTCAGGATGGTGCTCTCGCGCGTCCTGAGTCCAAAAATGAATTTTTATAATTTTGTAAAAACTCGTGAAAAACCTATTGACATTAGCTGAGAGCTATGGCATAATACCGATGTCGCCGATACAGACGGGAAAAAATCTCCGGTCGGTCAACCTCTAGAAGGTTTTCCCCTGAAGAATGTAAACCCAGAGGCTTATGTCCTGAAAAGGTTTTCGGTCCCTGGTTTCTTTCCTTGTCTCTAAATCTGGCAACGAAGCAAGCACCGCTTGCAGGGGTACCTTGACAACTGAAGAGTGGAAAGCAGAACAGCAACTGGGAAATCATCAGCAACGATGCTCAGTTCCTGTCAATTGATCGCTCTTGTCTCCTTCTGGGATGACAGGAGTGCATAATCTGCGAACAAGCCAAGCAAGCAACGAACAACTCTTGGCCTGGATCGCAAACTCAGCAACTTGAATACCTGACGTTCCTGTTGGGAGCGTTTGGATAGATTTTGAATGGCGAGTTTGATCCTGGCTCAGGA
>DASTZT010000421.1:0-10355 GCA_035764225.1 Ktedonobacteraceae bacterium | reverse complement strand
TGCGTCGGTCCCATGCTGTGATCCCAGGGGCCTTTTACGACTGTTTGATGGCCAAGCTGTTGCAACTGAGCAATGAGCGTTTTAGGAAAGCGTTCTTCGAGAATCACCGCCTCGGTTATATGCTGGTGCAGGTATTCGTCTATTTCTCTTTGCCCGTTCAGCTCCTGCACCTCATCTTTGGGCGTCCTGTGAATACGTCTGCTGCGCCAGCGCGGAGCCGTGATGGCTTTCTGAGCATTGAAACCAAAATCTATTAAGGCGGAAAGCAACTGCACCTGGATTTGCGGCTGGATATCTCCCCCGATTGATCCTAGAGCAATGATCGGTATGCCGTCTTGCATGACCATTGCGGGCATAAAGGTGTGCATAGTGCGCTTCTTTGGTCGTAAATAATTGGGGTGGCGGGGGTCAAGCGAAAAGTACGAGCCTCGATTGTGCAGGAACATACCAGTATTTTCCACCAGGATACCACTGCCGAAGGGACTGCCCAGACTTTCCATCAAGACAGCAATATTGCCTTCCTGGTCTGCCACACACACCGTAATCGTGTCAGCATCCCGTTCGGGAGCCGGATCAAAGTAAAGCGTTGCTTGCTCCATGCTGATACGTGATCGTTGTTTTTCGGCATGCTCTTTACTCAGGAGCTGCTCGACTGGAATATCAACAAATTCGGGATCGGAGATATACGCGTCGCGATCAGCAAACGCCAGCCGAGCAGACTCAATCAGAATATGAAGATACGGCGCGGTTTGATAGCCTAGCGACGAAAGATCAAAACCCTCAAGAATATTCAGCATCTCTAGAGCAATAATGCCCTGTGAGCTAGGAGGAAACTCATACACATCATAGCCGCGATAATTGCTGGTGAGAGGCTCTACCCAGGTTGACCGATGTTGATCCATATCTTCTAGCGTCAGCAGACCCTCTCGCCGCTCCACCTCTTTTACTAAAGATTGAGCCAGAGGCCCTTTATAGAAAACGTCACGTCCTTCTTTCATCAGGAGACGATACGTATCTGCTAGAGCAGGTTGGTAGAGAAGTTCGCCTGCTTTTGGTGGTTTACCATCGGGGAGAAATTTTGCGGGATCGCTGCCCCAGGCTTGTAAAATGCTCCTGGCGTCATTGGCAAGCCAGGTGCTGAGCGATTGGCTGGTAGGCACGCCATTCTCCGCAAATTCAATGGCGGGGCTAAAAATCGTCTCAGGTGTGAGGGTTCCGAAACGGGTCATTGCCTCAAACCAGCCATCGACTGCCCCCGGAACCGTCACCGAAAGAGGGCCGCGCCAGGGGATTTTTTTTAATTTACGTGAGGCGAAATAGTGTGCGCTGATGTTGCGCGGCGCTCGTCCGCTGCCATTGAGGGCGTGGAGCTGCTTTGTTTTGGCATCCCAGAAAAGAAGAAACATATCGCCTCCCGCCGAACAGGCTGGCGGGATCAGGACCGTCATGGCGATTCCGGCTGCTATAGCCGCATCAACTGCATTCCCTCCCTGTACTAGCATGCGAAATCCTGCCTGAGTTGCAAGATAGTGCATGCTTGTAATCATGCCCCGCGTACCATATATCGGTTCTTCAACAAACATTGATAAGAACTCCTTTTTAGAAGCGTATCAGGAGGGCGTCGTCCTGTCGCGTCATAGTAGCATCTCAATAGCAAAATTTTTATGTATTTCGTGTATTAAAGAGAGCGCATCGAAACTCAGCATTATAGCGTCCCTGACTATCGTGCATCCAGAGCTGGTCAGGGCCGGGAAGCATCTCACTAAACTCGATCAGACCGCTAGCCTGATTGGCTAAAAGCACTAACTGTCGCACAAAGAGCGGCGCATTGAAATCGACATAAATGGGTTTTGGCTCACCGGGAATCATGGCAAAACAATGCTGTGGCAGGTTGAGCGTGTGCTGAAGCTTCTTCGCCTGAAGGAATGTCACCCCTTCTTTTTCGGAGAGGCGCTGTTTCGTATCCCATAGCGGTTTTTTGAACTCATCGCAAGGAATCCTCCAGACTTCTCGTTGCAAGATGATACGGTTCATTACCATTCTTGGCATATGTTGCAGATGTGTACCCCGGACGGGACTCCCATGAGTATGGCGAGGGAAACAGAAGATGGAAAAGGGGTTTCTGCGAACTCGTGCGCCGAGGAAAGCCGGACTCATCAGCCGCAGGAACTTATCCAGGCGTGGGGCGTAGAGCCGTAGCCCCTGTGGGGTCTGACGTACAGCAAGATCATTGAGATGTAATACAGCAGAGGGCGCTTTAGGCGATCTGCCATTGACTTCGAGATCAAAACAGGGCAGAACCACCTGCGCTGAGGTCTTGGCCCGATGGCTACGGATGGGATCGACTACGATTTCATCATCTTCGACGATGGCTTGATACAGCTTCATGACCGTTTCTGGGAACTCTGGGTGTTTTTCGGCGATAAAAGCGCTGGTCGTGGCGTGGCTGAGCAGGTCGCGCGTTGCATGGCAATCTCCTATCAGCAACTGATACTTGTTCGTTTGGAACGCATCCGGCGAGTCTATCAGCAGCATCACATCAGCATCGCAGATTGCCGGAATGGGCGCATGATATGCTGCCACTAAATGCTGAATGGTAACAGGATCGATCTCTAGCACCCGTTCTTGCCGCAAATGCTGAGGCACAAGAGTATCATCGATCACCTGGCTAAGCGCATGCATGTTCGCATCGATTGCCGCGTACTCGCGTTCGAGCCAGTTTCCATCCTCAGTAAAGGCTGATAAAAATGTGAGAAGAGAGATCTGATGATTTTCGCCAAAGCGGTTGACAAACCAGGTATTGAGCAATGCCCTTTCTGCCGCTAGGCGATTACGTGGCACAACTAATAAGAGATCGTAGAAAGGGGCCAGCTCTGTTTTGATGGCCTCTGCTAAGGGAGATCCCATTCTTAGATCTGCCACGGCCCGCTGGCATTCTTCGAAGAGGATACTGCGGTCTGCGGTCACCTGTCCCAGTCCTCGCTCAGGGGCAGCTCCGGTCAGTTGGGCAAATTGTTCCTTGAGTTCTGCGAAGATCGTTCTGCGAGTTAAAAGACTCTCTGCTTCAGCAAATCGCTGAAGCTCCTCTTTGAAAGCATCCACCCTATCTGTCCAGGGCATCGTTTCTGAATACTGCATAGGGAGTAGCGCTTTAAGGTCAGCAAGCGTATCACAGGAACCTGCCGGTATTTCAAACTCGACCACTAATGCTCCAGCTTGCTTTAGTGACGCAAGCGCGGCATGGAGGAGAGTTTTACTCCTGTCCGGGTACGTTGCCTGCCACCAGCGGGATAATTCCCGAATCGTTTTTTGACCGTTACAGGCTCGTAATACAGCCGTTTCTTCGGCAGGGAGCTTGCGCAAGAAGAGGACTCGTAAACCACGCATCACTTCATTTTCTTGTGAGAGATCATAATTGTAGTCTAATTTATAGAGATTATCGCCATCGAGAAAAATGAAGGAATTCCAACGAGGCCGTATCCAGGGATAAAGGGTAGGGTGAAGGCTAATGACTCGTGCCAGTTCAGTTGCAGCCCAGTGAGCATAGAAGGTATAACGTTCTAAAGCGTTTTCTCCAGAAAAATAGAGGCTTTCCTGGGTTGGCTGTGAGGCGACCAGACCTACCGAGAATGGCCCAAAGTGACTGGTCGTTTCGTTCTTTGCACAAACCCTTTGAAAATATCTGCTGAGCAGATCGATCTTAGAGCGATCCTTACTCAAGGACAACTGATCATTTGCAAAAGCTTCAATCCATGCATGAAACCGATCAAAATGTGATTCGTTTGAGAGCAGTAAAGCTTCTTGTAGCCATCTTTCGCTATGAAAGCGGTGCAGCAACTGACGCGCTCCCCGTTCCCATGTTTCACTATAAGCGTAGGCAAACGCGGAAACAACGTCCTTGAAGTACACAAGGTGGCTATTGCATGCTGTGATCGCGTTGTGTACTTCCTCGCCTGCTTTTTTACAAGCGATTTCCTGGAGCAGATTGGCCGGAACCTGTTTTTCTTTTCGTATCAATGTATGAGCAGTAAGCAGAGGGTGTTCCAGCTCAGTTCCTCTATCGCAGCGCAGCGCATCACGTAGAACATCTAGGGCGGCGCGGCGAGCCTGCATAAATGCTTCTTGCGCATTAAAAAGCCTGTTTGCCTCACTGTGTATGGACGGAGCAGAAAGCTCATCAAGCCATTCTATCGGGAAGCCAGCCTGGCGGAGGAGAAACCAGGGAAGTAGTTGCCAATGGCTCTCTACGTGAGAGACTGCAGATTGTGCCATAAACTATAACTCCTTTTGTGCGCCAATCAGGGCAGCGAGGTCTGCAATGGTAGGAGCTTCGAAAAAGGCCAACATCGGGACGTTTACCTGCAACACATCATTGACACGGGAAATCACCTGCTCTGCCATCAGAGAATCTCCTCCGAGTTGAAAAAAATTGTTGGTAACTCCTACCTCTTCGTATCCGATCACCTGCGCCCAGATGGTAGCTATCTGCTCTTCAAGGACGTTACGCGGAGCTACATACTCCATCTTTTCTTCAATTGCGGTCGTATCGTCAGAAACAAAGCCGAGTAATTTTGCCAGGCTTAGACGCTGGACTTTTCCCGTCGGGCCTTTAGGAATTGCGTCTACGATCACAATGTAGCGTGGCACTTTAAACAAAGCGAGTCGCTGAGCGACGAATGTACGCAGCTCTTTTTCGGTTGCCTGCCCATCAGCATGGAACACAACGGCTGCGGCGATCTCCTCTCCGAGCCTCCGATCAGGAATGCCAAAGGTAACGGCTTGAGCTATGGCAGGATGTTCCAGCAGCACCTCGTCAACTTCTCGCGGTGAGATTTTTTCACCGCCACGATTAATAAGCTCTTTGATACGCCCGGTAATAAACAGATACCCGGATGAATCCAGATAACCCTGATCGCCTGTCCTGAGCCAGCCCCGTGAGAAGGCAATTCTATTGGCCTGAGGATTAGCGGCGTATCCCTGTATCACATTGCCGCCACGAATGACAATCTCGCCAACTTCACCGCCTGGCAGGATATCTCCTTGTTCGTTCATAAGCGCAACCTGTGTACCAGCAGCCTTGCCAACCGAGCCGGGCTTTCTTTCCGCAGGCGGCAACGGATTGCTGCTGATCTGATGTGAAGCTTCGGTCATCCCGTAAGCTTCAATCACCGGAACGTGGAAGACTCTCTCCAGTTCTGAGAGAACGCTAGGGGGCAGCGGTGAAGAGCATGAGCGAATAAAGCGGAGGGGGCGGCTCTCTATCACTTCCCAGTGAGATGGGGCTTGCAAGAGTATGGACTGGTGGATCGTAGGCACGGCGGTATACCATGAGGGGTGAAAAGCGTTCATCAACTCGAAAAACCTGGCTGGATAGAATCCAACTGGGCAAACAATGCTTGCTCCCGCCGCTAAAGATGCGAGCAACCCGGCCATTAAGCCATGAATATGGAAGAGTGGCATGATATTTAAGCAGCGGTCCTGTTGCGTGAGTTGAAGAGCGGCACGGATGTTGTAACATGAGCTGCAGAGATTGGCCTGTGTCAGCGCGACAATTTTAGGTCTTGAGGTTGTACCCGATGTGTGTAAGAGAAGGGCAACATCATCGGATTGCGTTGCATTGTCCGCCGAAGGTTCCTTTGTGCTATCACCGCTTAAAGAGAAGATCCCGGCAGGTGCATCTAATAAAGGCACAAGCTCAACCACACGGATGCCTAAAGCCTGCGCAACCGCTCTTGCTGGCGATGGCAATTCAGCCTGCACAATCAGCACTTTAGGCATGAGGTCGGAGAGATAAAAGTCAAATTCTCTGGCTTGATAACCAGGGTTGAGCGGTGCCATAGTGGCGCAGGTCGTGATAGCGACGAAGGCGACAGCCATTTCCGGGCCATCTGGCAGCACGGTTGCAACGCGGTCATGACGGCCTATACCGAGACTATGCAATGTGTTATGGGTTGTTCCTATTTGCTCAAACAGTCGTTGATAGGTGAGAGGAGATCGATCTAGAGTTGTAATGGCAATATTGTCAGGTGTTTGCCTCGCCTGAAAGCCAATTATATCGTAAATGTTGTATACATCGCTTATCATCATATCTATCCCCTCACAAGAAACGTTGAGCATTATCTTTCTTAATGCATTTCCACTTGACATCTTAGGGTTTAATGCTATATTTATCCTCAAAGGGAGCGGCGAGAGTCTGTGGCTATCTCGACCCGCTTGAGGGTACTGAAATTAATAAGAGATCAGATCTGGTTTAAGGAAGTCGTAATAGCAGAGATAGCGGACAATGGTTACCTGGTCTGGAAGGGTGGGGTCCTGACATGTGTTAGCGATCCATAGCTCCGAAACAGCGGCATGAGGCTGCGCTACGGTAAACGCCGTATCATGGTTTTCAGTCAGACCAAATGCAAGCCCAATTATCACGCTGAGAACGCCCAGATGTGTCACAACGGCGATATTACAAGCCTGCAATTTGGTGATGTGTTCCCACACCCGGCTGATGCGACGATGGAACTGCCGAGGAGTTTCACCTAATGCGCATTGCTGATCGGGTTGATAGAGGCGTGCTCTTTTTAGCCTCAAAGCATCCTGTGCGCTGTATTCTCGCCAATTCCCTATTGTATGCATCTCGTTCAAATCAGGCTCAATAATGACGTTCGTATTGGGATGCAATGCTTGTAATGACTCGGCGGTAGCTTTCGCTCTCAGCAGTTCCGAAGTCACGATCAGATCAACATCCCTGGTCGCAAAGTATGTGTGAAGAGCCTTGAGTTGGGTAAATCCACTCGCCGCTAGCTCCGGGTCCATCGGCGTGTGTGTACCTTCAGACTTTGCCCTGGCATGGCGAATCAGATAGATACGCTTGGTATTGGGTGGTAGTGGTCGATCATGCACAACAAGCAGATTTGTCGAAAGCTGTTCAGGCGATTTTGTCGTCGGTAAAGACATATTTTTTCTTCCTTCATTCATTGTGAAGAGTAGATCACTTAACTGGCTGCATTTCCCACTTTTTATAGGCCACAGAAGGATAGATTGCGTGGTGGCGGAGCGCGAGTGCTTCAGCCCAGTCTGCCGCACGCTGGTGTTGCGTCGAACTTGTTCCACGGACAGCACAAAGCAGTGGAGTGGGTTCGAAGCCATGATGAAACTTCATTTGATAAGGAGAGCGGCCAGCCTGCACCTCGTTGCATCCCAGTGCTTTGGCCCGTTTAACGCTATACTCGTAGAGCAAATGTGACTGATAGAATTGATTGAGCAGCGAACGTTCATTTGCTCCCAACCACATGGCATACGTTGATCCCCAGTGCAGATTTAAATGCACTCCAATAGGCGTATCCTGGGGATCAACAGCCACCAACACTTCTAACCCAGGGGGAGCAGATTCCAGGAGTTTAGCAAGAAAAACTGAGGGGAGAGCATCAGCATTCTTCCGTTTTTGTTCCATCATGCCCGTAAGTAAATGAATGATGGCATCGTGATCTGCTCTGGTAGCGTGGCGAATGGTGCAGCCTGCCCTTTCTGCCCTCGCTATCAAATTGCGTAAACGATGTCTGCGCCTGGCAGGTTGAGTGGCAGTAGGGTCATCGACAGGCGCATGGGTAAGATCGCGAATCATCAGCGTATGGAAATGCTTGAGCACGAAGCCTTCGTCTTGCAAGGCTTGAATGCTGGCTGCGTCCCTCGCATCGATTCCCGCGAACATGGCAATGGCATTAAATTGTCTGGCTACGGTAAAGAAGCGCTGGGCAACCAAACGTTTGTCGGCATAGTTGGCTGCGCAGGGGAAGCCATACCATCCTATCAGGGCATGGGAAAGAAAAATGGGATCGGAAATGGGATGTTCCTGGCATGACCGCTTGTAATAATCTACTCTAGGACACGATTCATACAGATATGCTGGCGCGAGCGCGACGGGTTTGTCCTCCTTATAAAGAAGGATGTGATGAGGATAGTAACGTCCAGGCCATGTCTCCTCAAATATGCGGCAGAGTTCAAAATTCTGGAACGCTGTGCCATACTGTTGAGCTACATAGGTCCAGTCTGATTTACATTGTCTGGTATCGGTCGCAGAGAAAAAGTCATTCATGACTTGTTTCCTTCTCAAATGCTGCATACAATTCGCTCACGCGCTCAAATTGCATCTTCCCACGTTCAACGTTGCGATTCTCGGACAGGAATACGACTGTCAGCATGGTTGCCGTATCTAAACGGTACAGCATCTCCACCGCACTCGGCAGGTGAGCGAAACAATGCTGGTTGCCATACCCCCTCAAGAAGTCTGGAGAAAGGTAGCCATATTCGGCGATACGCGCGAGATCGAGCGCGGGAGCTCCTAAAAGAGCATTAGACCAGTCTATAATAGCTAGAATCTTTCCCTGATATATCAGAAGATTTTCGGGCCGGGCGTCCATATGAAGGATGCTCTGTCTCGTATTTGCTGGCTCAAGGATCGCCTGGATATCGGCAGCCGACCGGGTATTGAAGGGCGTTCCGGTTAAGCGGGTTACCACCTCCAGGCGTCTGGTGAGCCTCTCAGCCAGCGTGACATGGAGTGGCGTCGTTCCTTGCATGACAAAAGAAATTTGTGGCGGGGGACTAGCGTGAATCGCCCTCATCAATGCCCCAAACTCATATTCATCTGGTTTGCTTTCATCATGCGCAATAAATTCAGAGACCAGGAAATCAAAGTCATCATCTCCCTGGTGCAATGCGTAGACGTGGGGCGTGGCGACATGATAAGCCGCCAAGTGTGTTGATAAAACCGCCTCTTGTTGCAAGAGTTCACGAGCATCAACGTCTGGATCATTGTTAGTTGAAACCCACCTGTACCAGGGAACTTTAATGGCGATAGGGCCGAAGGGAGCTGATCTTGCCTGACAGACGAGCGTGTCTAGCCCGCTTCCCACTGTCGTCAGGTCTACCACCTGCCAGTCGGCGTATTGCTGCTCAAATATTTGTCCAAGACGTTCTAAAATGTACGTGATTTCGCGTTTCATTTCCCGGCCTTCTCCAAATACAACCATTCAAACAAAAAACGTGCGGCCAGGTGCTCGGTTGCTCCACTGCTATCAAATCGTGGGGATACTTCCATGATGTCTAAGGCAACAACCGGGTATTCGCGCAAAATAGCCGCAATCGAAAGCAATTCTGTGGCATTGATCCCTCCAATCGTGACATGGCCCGTACCTGGTGCCGTCGCGGTATCGCACACATCGATGTCAAGCGAGACGTAGATCTCCTGGGATAGTGTTACAACTCGATCAAGCGTCTCACGGAGACATCGCTCCAGGCCATAGTGACGGATATCAGCAATGGAATAAATGCTCATGCCAGCTTCGATAAGACTATTATATTGCACGGCTGAGGTAAGATCACCAACCCCTACAAATCCCATCGCTCCTGGTGCAAGCCCAGGATGTTCCGAAATCCGCCGCGCATTTGAGCCATGATACAGCTTCCCATGCAAAACCGAAGTATCCCCAAAATCAAAATGATGATCGATCTGGACATAACCAGGAACTCTCTGCTTTTTTGCTTGCATGGCTGAGGCAACGCCACAATAACTGGCAAAACTGAGAGAATGTTCTCCCCCTAGCATAATGAGGCGATCAGAGAGCATCATTGCGCGGCAAGTCTCTGCCGCAGTAGCATGTATCTGCTTCAGTGGATCGGATGGATAGACGTGAAAATCTCCAAAATCGGCGAGGGCCAGTTCTTTCGTCTTGAGAAGCTCGCCAGTTCGCATATTTCTCAGCTCGATTGCCCCCCGGCTTTTCAACTGTGCGCTATAGGCAAGACTGGCCTCTCGAATTGCGCGAGGAGCATAGCGCGCCCCGGCCCTTGTTGATGCGGTTGTATCAAATGGCACAGAACAAACCGTCGTCGTTCCCGGCGAAAGGGGAACGTCAATGCGTGCCGAAGGGCTATCAAACAGGGTAAATGATCTACTCGCCCAGCCAGGAAGAGGATCGTTCACATACGTTAACCAGGCATTTTCGTCAATAGAGAAAAGCAGTTTGCTATTCATGCACAAGCCTCTGCATCCAAAATCTTCTTTGATAGCATTTGTTTTCTAAGAATAAGGTTTGTCGATACATCTACGAGACGTAAAAAGTGTTCCCATGCCTCCTCGCGGGACTGGTTGAAAGGCGTAAAGACGACAGGGCCGTCCTCTCTCCAATTTTGGAAATTCCAATCGACGATCCGATCCCGGATCATGGGAAATAGCGGTGTTTTTGGATAAGGCACAAAATTGTAGAGATTGTAGAGCCAGACGAAGTGCGCGGTCTTCTCCAGAAAATCAAGGGTTCGCTGCTGCGATTCGCGGGTTTCGTTGGGTAGCCCTCCTAGCACATTGA
>DASTZT010000420.1:0-6283 GCA_035764225.1 Ktedonobacteraceae bacterium | reverse complement strand
GCTCTGGTGAAACTGCAAGCGGGGCAAGAGTTGCAGAGCCATATCGTAATGCACCAGCGCCTGACGATAGCTAAAGGTGTGGCGAGCATAATCTCCCGCCTCGACTTCGTAATGCAGGATTTGCGCCTCGGCTGAGGGTCCGCTGCGGCGATAGTGGAAGGCAAGTTCGGCTGCGTGCATCTCGGTATTGGGAGCGTAACGCCTGATGATATTGGCGGCTACCTGCTTATGCAGTTGCGCCAGTTGCAGCGATGTGCAGGTGGCATAGATAATCTGTCCCACCATCTCATGTGAGAAGGCCAACAGTACTTCATAGTCCCGATAACCCTGCTCAGGATTAACCTCAACCAGAAAACGTCGCACCAGCAGGATATCCAGAGCTGTGTAGTCGTCGGGTGAGAGCTGCGGTCGCAACAGATCGAGCGTGAAGGGATGGGCGATTACCGCCGCGATTTTCAACAGCTCAAGCGCGCGCGGAGGGAGGCGTTCAACTCGCGCCAACACGACATCGCGAATCTGTTGCGAATGCAGCATAAAGTTGGCGTGACGAGCATGTTGTTCCTGAAGAGCATTACTCTTCTGCTCTAAGAGCGTGCGCACGGTCTCAACCAGGAAAAGAGCGTTGCCTTGTGTCGTCTGATACAAGCGTTCAGGAGAAAGAGGCAGAGCCACGCTCTGTAGCGCCAAATACTCCTCCACCTCTTCGGGGCTAAAGGGCAACAACTGCAAGGTCTGGACATGCTGATTGCGCCTGAGATAGTACAGCATGGAGTCAAGCGGTCTATTCTCGCTCAGATCTTCCGGTCGATATGCAATCACCTGCAAGATCGCGGCCTGCTCCAGACATGCCAGGCGATTGATGACGAGCAAGGTCGATTCATCGGCCCATTGCAAGTCGTCCCAGGCTAGCACAAGCGGGTGCAGTCGGCTCAAGGCGGCAAAGAGATCAACCAGCCCGGCTATCAACGTGCTATATGCCTGCTCCGGCGCTATCGGTGGCAACGACATGATGCCGGGCAAGCGTCTAACAAGCTCTGGAATGAGCGGGGCAATTGGCGACAATGCCTGAAGTGGCAGCGCCTGAAGCTGTTCTTCGCTTGCCTCAAGCAACCATACGCTTATCATCGCCACCAGGGGCGCAAAGGATACATGCTGCTCAATCGCCTGGCAACTGGCGGTCATCACCTGTACATGTTCGCAGACAGCCCGATTCAGGAAGAGGCGCACGAGAAAACTTTTGCCAATCCCTGCTTCGCCAACGAGGGCGATAGTATGCGTGTGCTGTGCTGGCCGGGTCTGCACTTCAGCGAGCTGTTGCATAAACTGGTCAAGTTCCGTTTTGCGACCGACGAAGGGGGGCTCGACACGGGCAGGCAAGCGATACGCTGGAACGCGGTGAGAGGGATGCGGCGATCTGGGCTGAAATTCTCCCCGCAATAGAGCGGTATGCAGGTCGAGGGTCTGAGGGGAGGGATCAGCCCCCAGGTGTTCATCGAGCAACTGGCGACACTGCTCGAACGTCTGTAACGCGCCGATGCTATCGCCCAGTTGCGCCTGGCATTGCATCATCAAACGGTACAATGGCTCGCGGCAAAGATCAAACTCAAGCGCCCGGCGACATAGCTCAATGGCGTCGCGATAACGCCTGGCCTCATATTGCCATTCCGCCAGCAATACCACGCCCGTAAAGTAACGCTCCCGCAGGCGCACACGTTCAGCTCTGGTCCAGCTCACCTCTTCATCCTGGGCAAGATAGTCTCCTGTATAGAGCTGTAAAGCCGCTTCCAGCAGTTTGCGCCGTTCCTGGCTATAATCTGGAACAGCGAGCGCCCGGTCGAGCAAGCGTTCAAATTCGGCTACATCGATCCAGACGGAGCTATCTTTGGGAAAAATCAATGTATAGCCAGCATGACCTCTAGGGACAAAACGCGAGGGAATTTGCGGATCGCGGTCGGGTTCAAGCACTGAGCGTAAGGCGCTCACCGCGCTTCTCAGCGTCTTATAGGCGCTATCGGCATAGTCAGACCATAGCAGTTCCGTCAGCTTCCTCATGGACACAATGCGACCGCGCTCCGTTAGAAGCAGCTTGAAAAGTTGGCGAGCCTGGCGGGTGTGCCAATCTTTATGGGTTATCAGGGTTCCATCCCTGTATAAACGGAACTCGCCTAGCAAGTAAATTTGTAGATTCTCAGCCATAGTGAAAGAGGCGCATCTACGCTACTCGTATTCGGCCCACGCTATTGATGGAATATTACCATATTTTTTTGCTGATAGCATGGTTCTAGAGGCCATTCTTAATTATAAATGACCCCTAACGATACCTAACGATCTCTGAGAAAAGAGCGACAATCAGGTACTATAGATATATAGAAGCATACAGATAAAATGCAATCAAAGCAATAGATATAACTACCTTACAATGTTTTCATGCAATGAAGGAGCAAATTATGTTACGAACCCGCTTGACGAAAGAGTATGGGCTTGATATTCCATTCATTTCTGCTGGAATGGCCTTCGTTGGGACGGCCCCACTGGTGGCCGCCGTTTCTAATGCAGGCGGTATGGGGACGCTCGGAGCCACTCTCGTGCCACCCGATGGGTTACGTTCACAGATCCGCCTGATCAAATCAATGACCTCGCGACCGTTCGGTGTGAATTTCATTACCCAGTTCGCGGACGATGCACAGCTTGATGTCTGTATCGAAGAGCGGGTTCCCGTCGTTAGTTTCTTCTGGAACGAGCCCCCCGAAGCCTTTATCTCACATCTTCAGGCCAATGGAGTGAAGGTGTGGATGCAAGTCGGGTCGTTGCAGGAAGCCCGTCAGGCCGTCGCGTGCGGCGTGGACGCGGTGATTGTGCAGGGAAAGGAAGCTGGTGGGCACAACCGCAGCACGGCCTCAACGCTCACACTCGTCCCCGCCATTGTGGATGCCATCGCCTCCGTTCCAGTGATTGCGGCAGGAGGGATCGCCGACGGACGAGGCGTAGTCGCTGCCCTTTCCCTGGGGGCCGAGGCTGTCTGGGTAGGAACGCGCCTGGTAGCAAGCATAGAGGCATATGCCCACACCGAGTACAAACGGCGCATCGTTGCCGCTCAGGTCTCGGATACCATTCGAACCACCATCTTCGGACCAGAGTGGCCCCATCAGCTGGCACGGGTCATCCACAATCGCGTAGTTAACGAGTGGATGACCCACGAGGATGAGATAGTCTATGCCTCCGAACCAGGCGAGTTTATTGGACAGACGATGCTGGGAGGTCAGCAGGTGCCCCTCCCGAAGTTCTCAGCGATTCTCCCCATGCCCGGTACAACCGGAGACTTCGAAGAAATGTGTCTGGTAGCTGGAGAGAGCGCCGGACTGGTGAAGGAGATCAAGCCAGCTGCTGAGATCGTGCATGGAATGATGGAAGAGGCCAGACAGATCATCAAGCAACGGCTCAATGAAATGCTGACCTCTTCCACCATCAGCGTGTAATCAAGGCTGAACCGTTTTCGAGGTGGCTCTCCTGTGCCTCGTGGACCGTACAATTCCTTCTCCATAAAGGAGTCGCCAGGCGCGGATGACCGGGTCATAGCACACCTCTTCCAATGGGAACAACACTACTTTGTTTCCGATAGGGGAATATACGTACCATACTCACGCGTATAGTATAGCAGAGGAGAGGCACGATGCTCCGCTGTGCCAGGACAGCCACACTCGGCCAGGCCAATGACGATCACATGATCGCCGCCCGGATGAATGGCTTGAACGCTACATTCCAGGTGAGCCAGACTGTCGGGCAATAGCGGAGAACCCGTCTTGCCCTCTATATATTGCACCCCCTCAAATTTGGCAATATTTTTGGTGGCGAAGCGATCTGACAACTCGCGCTGCTGAGAGGCAAGGATGTTGACGGCAAAGTGGTGACTATTGATAAAGGCATTGTAGCAGTCGGCAGAGGTTGCCAGGCAGAACAACACCAGAGGCGGATCGAGGGACAGGCTACAGAATGAGGTAGCCGTCAGTCCCCACGGCTGCCCTTCTGCGTCACGAGTGGTAATAATAGTTACGGCACCCGCGAGATGGGATTGAACTGATTTAAAATCAGATGCTGAAATAGTCATGTGGCTATGCCTGAATGATCCTCTCTTTGTAGATTGTTGTGAGCACTTAAAGGAATCTACAGGACAATAAATCGAGGGGACGCGCTTGACGGCGTCCCCCACTGCAATCGGTCTGTACGACTACTGGCTACTGCTCACCTCGATAGGCTTTGCTTCGCTGCTTGTTGGCTTGTCGCGGAAGTGCGGCATAACGTACTTCGCCATCAGTTCCTGATGTTTGAGCACCAGCTCATCAGGGATTTCGCCAACATGGCCACCGCTGACCATCAGTCCCGCATGCAGCACATCGGTATAGTAAGAAAGCTTCTCGATGACCGTATCGACGCTGCCCGCAATAATTACGCCGCTATCGACCAGTTCTTTGAACGAGGGTCGCTCTGTGCGCTGCCAGACACCGCTCTTGAGGATGCCCATAAAGCTGCGCTCGCTGACATAGCCCGGCGGGAAGTTAAACTGCGGACGGACCTTCAGGCCTTTGTTGAAGAGCCACATCGCGTATTGCTCGCCCTCCTTCATCGCCTGCTCGTCCGTTTCCGCCACGATACAGGGCGTGCAGAAGGCCAGTTGTTCGGGCGGAGCCTCGTAGCCGTATTTTTCCTCGGCCACGCGGCGATACATCTCATAGGCGGCCTTACGCTGTTCCATCGGCATAAATACCGTCATATAGGGATACTTGTGCCTGGCGGCAAAGTCAATCGTTTCCATGCTAGCAGTGCCAGGGAGCCAGATGGGTGGGGGCTGCTGAATCGGGCGCGGCCAGATATTGACGTAGCGATAGCGGTAATGATCGCCCTCAAAGGCGAATGGGCCGGGACGCGTCCACGCCTGGACAATCAGATCGTGGGCCTCGTTCATGCGCTCGCGGCTCACGGTTGGATTGATATTGTAGCTGAAGTACTCCATGCCCGTGCCACGCACGAAGCCGCAGATAATGCGCCCGCCACTGATAACGTCGAGCATGGCGATCTCTTCCGCCACACGCAGCGGATCGTCGTGCAGAGGCAGCGCGTTGCCAACGATGCCGATTTTGGCCCGTTTGACGCGCTGGGTGAGCACTGCCGCCATAATATTGGGGGAAGGCATCGTCCCGTAAGCGTTCTGGTGATGTTCGTTGACGATTACGCTATCCCAGCCCAGTTGATCGGCACGCTCAATTTCATCGAAGTAGCGGTTATAGAGGTCATGCCCTATGACCGGATCATAGATCGAGTTTGGCAGCGTGACCCAGGTCGAATCATACTTTTCATCAAAATCTGGCGGCAGGTGAGGCCAGGGCATCAGGTGGAAGTAGTGGAATGAGAGCTTTTTCATACGTTGGCCTCCTGGCTCGCGGTTAAGAACGCGGCAATGGCGGAACTCCACTCCTGGGGTTTCTCAAACATCGGCATATGCCCGGTGCCTTCAAGCTTAACCAGTTGCGAACCCTGGATTAGCTTATGGAAGGTATCCCCATAAATTGGCGGGATCAGGCGGTCGTTTGCTCCCCAGAGTACCAGCGTGGGAGTTTTCACCGAGGCAAGGCGTCGCTCCAGTTTGGGATCGTAGTGAGGATTCCAGGCCAGCGATGCCAGCGTGGTTGATTGCTTATACATCGCCATCAAATAGTCCTCGTTGATCGCAACTGGCATCAGAGGTAACGCGGCTGAAAGATCCTCAAAGCAGATAGCCATGCTCTCCTGCGGACTCATGGCGAAAAGATCGCCGATGGGAGAGCCTTTGACCCGAATACCGGCAGCATTAGAGAGCACGAGCTTGCTCACGCGTTCGGGGAACCAGACGGAGATCTCCGCTGCCATCCAGCCGCCGAGCGAGTGCCCGACGATAGCGGGCCTCTCCAATCCCAGCACATTGAGCAGATCGCGGAAATACAGGGTATAGTCATCCATATTGCGCATCCAGTCCGGGCGCGGCGTCAGGCCGAAACCAGGGGTGTCGGGCGCGAAGATATGGAAATGCTGCGACAGGGCAGTATGGTAGTCGAGCCAGAGATTGCCGAGGTAGGTGCCATGCAGATAGAGGAGCGGGGGCGCGGTGGTCGGGCCAGCTTCAAACAGGTGGGTCTGGATACCCTGGACATCAATTGTACGTTCGATGCGCTCACCGGACGTGATATGAGGTGCTTCAGGTGTCGTCATCGTTCACCATTCTCCTGTGCTGCTAAACACAACTTGCCGTTAT